>JBLING010000101.1:0-8252 GCA_047639155.1 bacterium | reverse complement strand
ATTCGACTGAGTTAAAGCATCCCTCAACACCATAATTGTATGGGTATGAGACGAGTACGCGTTTTGAAATACACTGAGGCCACCCGTACTATTCAATGAGTCTAGAAATGGCGTTGTTGGTCGATGATACCCGTAAAGCGACATATGTTCCTTACTCTGCGACTCTCCAATCACGAAAATATATGTTTCCCCTTTTTCTACTTTTGTAGCTTCAAACGTTTTTTGATTCTTAAAGCGCTTCTGCACTTCATTAAACTTAGCTATCTCTTCGTAGTACTGTGTATAGGCAGACTTGAACTGATGAATAAACTTGCTTTCATTCAAAAGTGCAGTTCCAACAATTGCACTTATCAATAAGATTAAAATGTGGTTTCTCGAAAACGTTTTAGGCTCAATAGTTTTTGCTCTAAAGAAAAGAAAAACAGGGAGTAGTAAAAAGATGATTACGCATAACACAGACAAGAATCCCAACTCGGAGGAAGCAAACTCTATGGATTCAGCAAAGTTTGTTTGTAATACAGCAATTACTGAATCGTAATCCATTCGATATCCGTATTGTTTATAATTCCAAATAAAACCACCTAAAGTTAGTCCAATCAAGACCAGGAAATAGTCATAGATCAATACGATGATACGTGTAATTAACCCGAGCCATGACTTAGTCAATAAGAACCGCGTTATGGTTAAAACCACCGTGACACCAATAAAACCAAACATCGGCAAGACCCAATCCATTGCTGGATAAAGATGTTCGTTGTAACATGCCATCAGTAGAAGAATGGATGGAAGTAAAACATGATGACTAGAGAACGTGAACATGAGCCACAACCCAACCAACAGCCATATTAATAGGATGCTATAGATTTCGCGCTGAGTGCTGGCGTTATCCATTTCCACTTTTACACCAATCTCAGGAGTTGAACCATCAATTGATTTCAGTTTAACTTTTAAATAATCGTTTTTACGCAGGGTATATTTTTTAACCTTTTTCCCGTCCTTCAGTGAAAGGGAATCCTGCTCAACACCGTTTATTAAAACTACCGTATTGCTGTTTTTGTGATGTTTAGAGTGAAGGCTGAGCTTATACTTTGCAGAGCCATGCACTAATAATTCGATCTGAGCCGTTTGGTTCTGATAGGCAACTAAATCTATAACTCCTGAATAGTCTACAACATACCCTGATGCAGAATCCGTCTGGTTGTAAAACGTATACGCTGTGCTATTGGTAACTACATATGCCTTATTGTATGGTTTAAGCGTAAACAACAATAACACCAGTGTGATCGGAAACCAGATAATTGATATTCCCTTTAACCACTTCGATTGTGTTGCTTTTGGCTCTATTTCTTCTTTGTTTGACAAATGTTTTCCTATTTGGCAAACATACGACATGAATTTCTCACTGTAAACCCAGTTTCTTATACACTTTTTTCACTATCCACTTTATAGTTCAGTTGTTTTATCTGAATTTTGCCGCATTAATACGGCCCATGTTACAAGTACAGGATATACGCAACGATTTCAACGACATCAGCACCCGATTAGCCAAACGCGGTAAAAGCTTTGACGCAGAACTTAAGAATGTGATTGAGTTGGACGATCAACGCAAACATACCCAGACTGAATTAGACAGTTTGTTGGCTGGTTTGAATGTCACTTCTAAGGAAATTGGCGATTTTTTCAAATCTGGCAAGCGAGAGGAAGCTGAAAAATTAAAATCAAAAACAGTTGAGATTAAAGAACAAACCAAAGCACTAGAACTCAAACTAAAAGACAGCGTCCAGCATTTAATTGACGCCCTTACCCATATCCCAAATGCGCCAAGTAGCGCAGTCCCTAATGGTAAAACACTAGAGGACAATGAAATTATTTTCACACACGGCGAACCTCCTGTCTTGGAACAAAGCAAGCCTCATTGGGACTTATGTAAAGAATACGACTTAATAGATTTTGAGCTTGGAGTTAAAATCACAGGAGCAGGTTTTCCAGTATATAAAGGCAAAGGCGCAAGACTTCAGCGTGCATTAATCAACTTCTTTTTAGATGAAGGAATAAAACAAGGCTATACAGAAATTCAACCACCAATCTTTGTTAATGAAGCCTCGGGATTTGGAACTGGAAATCTACCCGACAAAGAAGGTCAGATGTACCACATGACGGTCGACAATTTATATGCAATTCCAACAGGTGAAATACCCATAACAAACATCTACAGAGATGTAATTGTAAAAAAAGAAGACTTCCCTATAAAAAATATGGGACATACACCATGTTTCAGACGAGAAGCAGGGAGTTACGGAAAAGACGTACGCGGACTTAATCGTTTGCATCAGTTCGACAAAGTTGAAATCGTTCAAATAGCACATCCTGAGACGTCTTATCAAATACTTGAAGAAATGAGCGCATATGTGCAAGAATTGCTCAAAAAACTTGGACTGCATTACCGCGTATTACGCTTATGTGGAGGAGATATGGGCTTCACCAGTGCAATGACTTACGATATGGAAGTCTATTCTGCTGCTCAAGAGAAATGGCTTGAGGTTAGTTCTGTATCCTGTTTTGAAACCTATCAAAGCAACAGGCTAAAACTTCGTTTTAAGAATGATGATGGTAAAATGCAATATGTACATACATTGAATGGAAGCGCACTTGCTTTACCGCGTATTGTAGCCGCATTATTAGAAAACTATCAAACGAAAGACGGTATTGAAATGCCAGAAGTATTGAGACCGTATTTGGGTTTTGATCGGATTGATTAATTAAGTCTTTAATTACTACCGGTGAAAGTCATATTTTACATTCAAATCTTGAATGAGTTGTGTTTTCGAAACATTATACTTTTTCTCCAAAACATCAATCATTTCCTCAAAATTGGTAAATGAATTGAAAAACACTTCATAGTCCTTAACGGCTATATCATTAAAAACATAGTCGCATAGAAGCGCACCAAATACATAGTGATAATACCAGTCGTAGTACTTTTCCTCTACAAAATGTGTTATTGTTTCTTCCGTTAATCTCGTATCACTGTTTATAAATTCGGCATAATTTTCACCTCCACTCCCACCAAAATATGTGGCAAATCCTTCCCATAAAAATCCCGGAATGTAATTGGGTGCTATTACATGAATCGTTTCGTGGGGATAATATGCGCTGCCCTTAGCGGAAAGAAGAAAGGAGTTTGGATTACTAGCGACTCCAGTCGTCATGACGTTATGGCTATGTGTTAGATTTAGACACCAACCTAACTCAGCAACATCTTTACAGATAATAAAATCAAATTGTGGAGCAGAACTGTTAGGAAATTTCTCATAGAAAGTTTCAATCAATAAGGCTGTTTTGTTGGCATCTGATTTAAGAAAATGAGACGTATCTCTATAGTAATACGTAACGCCTTTATCGGTCGTCTTAATTGCATCATACATGAATAAATCAATATTATTTATGAAATAATATCCCCCCTTACTAATGTCGACGTTGTATTCATAAATTGCTCTAAACTTACTTCTACCACTATTTGGGTAGTCATCTTTGGTTAGGAAAACAACCGATGCTTTGAAAACTGAATCTCGTAGCGGAGATATACTGGTTAATATAGCATCATGAGCATTCATAAAACTCCCAATAGAGCCACCTCGAGTCAAAAAATCCAAGCCTTGATCGAACAAACTGTCCTTGATAACTTTGGGTTTATGCCAGAATCGATCCAGTTCTGACGCCGTATTACAATTGGCAAATTCATTGATATAACCTTCAACGAACTCGGCTATTTGTCTATTCAGTGTTTGACTTGTATCCACTCCCCAGCCGACCGCAAACGTAAATTGTTTTTCTGGTGTTTGGCTCGTTGCATACGTCGATAAAAACACCAACATCCAAAGCATTAATCCTTTAATCAAATAGTCAGTTTTCCATTTCTTCATGTCTTCATTTTTTCATTCCAACTGAGCACTGTCTCAATACTTGGATACAACGTATTTAGTTTATTTATATACTTCCAGGGAAAGAACATTGGATTTCGACCAAACTCCTTTGAAACTAAAAGCTCTTTAACAAGACCGTGTTTCACTGCATTGTAATCCGCAGTTATTTCTGCTTTCCTTAGAAAAGGTTTACTAAAATAATACAAGATTCCAAACCAAGCAAGATTCAAACTTGACCTATCAATATAGTCTACGATGTGCCCCAATTCGTGTCCCAACCAACCCACCAGAACTTCGGAGGGAATTCTACCATTTGGAACACGTTTATTTTTTAGGAAGATTTTTTTGCGCATGATGATCAGATATTCCCGTTTTGACTTGTGCCTCAGCAACGTAATCACTTTGGGCTGTGCTAACATAAATGAATGTTGTGTAAAAACACCCCAGCGAAATTCAATTTCTACATCTGCCAAGTCCGGATAATCCGATAATGCATTTTCAACCTCCGCTTTTAACTTACCTGGATACACCTTGTTACCATTACGCATGACTCAAATGTAAAAGCTTACCAAACAAAAAAGCCACTTCCGTTGAGAAAGTGACTTTTTGCACATTAATATTGAGGTTTATTGTAAGGTCTTGACCAGTGCTTCTAAGTCATCTTCTGATATAACTGTCAACTTATCTATTTCAACGTAGTGATTGTCCTGTGTCTTCGAATCTACCCAGGCATATTCCAGCTGTTCTTTATCCCGATCCACATAGACGACAATTAGGGTAATGTCCCATCCATTTAGAAGATTATATTTTCGAGAATTATCATATTAGGATCTTGAGATGGAACCTGAACCCTATAATCGTCCACCAATTGCAAGACTTGCCCATTTTGTGAAGCCGTAAGATTTTACATAGCGCCTGATTCTAATACTGTAGACCCAGATGTAGTCGTGATTCCTGAAAACACCATATAGGCTTTAGTCATGTATTCGGTTAGTTTGATGTCTACTTGCCCATTTACGATTTGCCCGGAAGCAGTTTTGAAGGAATTTGGTTTAAAGCGATGATGAAGACCGTTTTCAGAAACCAACGTAAAACGCTGATTTGCTAGTTTGGTGAATTGCTGTATTTTAGGTGCTTTACTTTTTAAGTAATCGTTGGCCGATGTAAAGTTTGTGTTTCCATTTCCGGAAGGGGATACATTGTCGTTTAGTTCACAACCAGTGAACACCATGGTGCAGAGTGCGATTCCCCAAGTAAGTTTAATTTGTATTTTCATAATTCATTTTTTTGATTGGCTATCTGCCTTTTGAAGTCTAACACGGAAGCAGATTCAAAATGGTTGGTAGCTTTCTTTCATGCGACCTAAAAATGATTTAAGATAAATCGATTTGACTTGTTACACTTCGAAGCGATACCCCTACTTTTGAGATATGAATTTGCGCACAATCAAATATATTTTGAGCCTCGTTTCTTGCTTATTGCTTGCTCAGTTTGCAAGTGCCCAAATCAACCAACCTTGTGTTGACGCTGGTCGAGTTGACCCATATTACCAATGTAACGACCCCAGTTTTATTCCTGTTTGCGGGTGCGACCTAATAACCTATCGCAACGAATGTGTAGCGTTTAGAAATGGAGGCGTGAACCAAATCAACTACACAGGAGTGTGTCAAAACGAATATATTTTTGCAACTATCTACCCAACGTTTGTTACTGACTTTATTACCCTTTATGTACAGTTCTACGACAAAGGTTCGGCGTTGATCCAAATACGAAACAGTTACGGAAACGTGATGTTCAGCCAAAACTATTTATCACTGACCTCGCGAATGTTTAGTATCGACCATTCCGGATACGATCCGGGTTTATACTACGCATTTGTTATCACGGGAAACGTTAGTAAGGTTATAAAATTTGTAGTTATATAATTTATGAGATTAGCGTCAATTCATACCGGCAATTTTAAATTGGATGGAGGAGCAATGTTTGGTGTTGTTCCAAAGGTCATTTGGGAACGTTACAACACTCCAGACGAAGGAAATCTTTGTAATTGGGCAATGCGCTGTTTATTGGTTGAAGACGGCAACAGACTGATTCTAATAGACAATGGCATAGGTGATAAGCAAAGTGAGAAGTTTTTTGGCTACTACTACCTAAATGGTGCGCAAAGTCTAAAACAATCCTTGCATAATGCTGGTGTTGATTTCAATGACATAACTGATGTGGTGCTAACACATCTTCACTTTGATCATTGTGGCGGAAGTGTAAAATGGAATTCTGGGAAGACCCATCTTGAGCCTGTATTTAAGAATGCAACATACTGGAGTCATGAGGCGCATTGGGAACATGCGGTACACCCTAATCCAAGAGAAAAAGCATCGTTTATCACCGAAAACATTCTACCAATTAAAGAAAGTGGTCAACTTAAATTTATAGGCAGTGATCTTCGAATTTCTGACAATATATCGGTGATATTAGCCAACGGTCATACCGAAAAAATGATGTGTCCTAAAATTAACTACAAAGGTAAAACCCTAGTTTTTGCTGCAGATATGATTCCTTCCGCAGCGCATATACCTCCTCATTACGCCATGGGTTATGACATAAGGCCTTTGGTTCGAATGGAAGAAAATGAACGTTTTCTAAAAGAGGCAATTGAAAACAAGTACACCCTGTTTCTAGAACATGATCTTACCAACGAATGTGCAACAGTTGCTTTAAAGAATGGAAAGTTCAAAGCGGATCAAACATTTGCTCTCTCTGACTTTGTTTAGGTATGGCAGAAGTTTACATCGGTTTAATAGAATTCAATTCTGAACAATATATAGAGTCTGTCGCACTGCGCCAAGACGTGCTAAGAACGCCATTAGGGTTAAAGTTTACCCAAGAAAATATGAAGAATGATGCCAACGAATTACATATTGCTGCATCAGATGGAAACGCCTTAATTGGAGTCCTTTTGTTACGTCCAATTTCCGAACAAGTAGTTAAAATGAGGCAAGTTGCCGTTAAATCATCTCAACAAGGAAAAGGTATTGGAAAAAAAATGGTCGCCTTTTGCGAAGATTTGTCGAGAGGAATGGGTTACACCCAAATAGAACTTAACGCACGTAAGGTTGCTTTAGATTTCTATTTAAGCCTTGATTATGCGCAAATCGGAGATATGTTCTTGGAAATTGGAATCCCTCATTTTAAAATGATAAAGAATCTGTAAACGAATTACTTTTTGTTTCTTTGCCGCTGTTGAAAAACGGCAACCACATACCACCGGAATTACAAGCTTTACGAGACGCTACGCTGGCCGATTTACCAGAATTATGTACGCAGTATCGTCAATATATTATTGACGAAGTACTCCAACATGGTGGACACTTTAGCGCCAATTTGGGGACTATCGAACTCACCATAGCACTTCACTATGTTTTAGACACACCTAATGACCAACTGGTTTGGGATGTAGGACACCAAGCTTATTTACATAAGGTGTTAACCGGCAGGAAGGACGCTTTTAAAACCATCCGAAAAAAACACGGCATAAGTGGATTTCCTAAACAATCCGAAAGTGTATTTGATGTTTTTGGAACGGGGCATTCATCAACAAGCATTAGCGCCGTAATGGGTTTGGCTGAAGCAGATACTTTACACAAGGTTGAAAGACAACATGTAGCGGTTATCGGTGATGGAAGTCTTACTGGTGGAATGGCCTGGGAAGCGCTTAATAATGCAGCGCATAGAAATACCAACATTTTGATTGTAATCAATGACAATCAAATGGGGATTGACCCAAATGCTGGAGCACTAAACCAATACTTGAACAATTTAAAGGATTCTCCAAATTTCTTCACGGATTTAGGGTTTACCTACTTTCACGCATCAGATGGTCATGACATCACAGGAATGGTCAACCAACTAGGATCCATTTTGGAAACAAAAGGTGCAAAAATATGGCATATCAAAACGGTAAAAGGAAAAGGCTATGCCGATGCAGAAAGCGAGCAAACAAAATGGCACTCCGTTAAGTATGTTAAAATAGACGAAGAACCTGTCGCTGTAGTTGGTGATAAATTTCAGGATGTATTTGGAAACACTTTATTAGAATTGGCAACCGAAAACAAGGATATTGTTGGAATTACGCCGGCAATGCCTTCTGGAAGTTCCATGAAAATACTAATGGATAAACTTCCTGCCCAATGTTTTGATGTAGGAATTGCCGAACAGCATGCAGTCACTTTCTCAGCTGGATTGGCAACCAATGGTATCATCCCATTTTGTAACATCTATAGTACATTTTTCCAGCGTGCGTTTGATCAATTGATCCACGACGTTTGTCTG
>JBLING010000100.1:0-8285 GCA_047639155.1 bacterium | reverse complement strand
TTTAAGCGCTTGTACAAATGTTCTTCTTTCCCATCCGGATGTGCTTTTATTAGGTAAATGTCAATAATCCGATCTCGTGAAACGTTAATTCCTGTGGTTTCCAAATCGAAAATCACCAGTGGCTTTTTTAATTCTAAAGGCATATGCTGCAATATTAGAATTTAGTTGCTTAAAAAATTTATTATAACGTGTTTTGATGCATATGATTCTTGGTATAAATGAAGTCAGTCTTATTTTAGGTTCAAAATCTCCTCGACGAAAGGAGCTTTTGGCTAAATTGGACGTGCCGTTCACTACTATAACCCTTGATGTTGACGAGTCATTTGATTCCAAAATGCCTCCTGCTCAAGTTGCCATGTATTTATCTGAAAAGAAATCAAATGGCTATGGCGAGACGTTGGCCAACAAAGTTCTAATCACATCTGATACCACTGTCATCTGCAATAAAGAAATACTGAACAAACCCTTGAACAAGGCAGACGCAGTTAAAATGTTAAACTTTTTATCTGGACGTACGCACATCGTAAATACTGGAGTTTGTCTCAGAAATGACCAAAAAATATTCTGTTTTTATGTTGAAACCGAAGTCACTTTTAAGGTACTATCTCCAGAAGAGATTTTGTACTACGTCGAAACATATAAACCATTTGATAAAGCAGGAGCTTATGGGATTCAAGAGTGGATTGGCATGATTGGAATTGAAAAAATAAATGGTTGTTATTACAACGTGATGGGCTTGCCTATCAATAAACTATATACAGAATTATGTACATTTTTAAGCGAATAATCACACTACTCATCGTACTTGGAACGAGTGTTCAGAGCTGGTCTCAGGTGGATACAAGTTATTTTTCAAATCTAAAATACAGAAGTATTGGTCCGAGCAGAGGCGGTAGATCAACAGCTGTAGTTGGTGATTTAAAAGATCAAAACTTGTTTTATATGGGAACAAGTGGCGGGGGAGTTTGGAAAACTCAAAATGGAGGTAATTCTTGGATAAATATTAGTGATACTTATTTTGGAGGAAGCGTTGGTAGTATTGCCATAGCACCTTCTGACGACAACGTTCTTTACGTAGGCATGGGCGAAGAGAGTTTACGTGGTAATGTTTCCTTCGGTCACGGAATATGGAAAAGCGAGGACGCTGGTATTTCATGGAAACAACGTGGCCTCACACAAGGTCGACATATCACACGTTTGGCTGTACACCCAACAAATTCAGATGTTGTATTTGCCGCAGTTTTAGGCGATTTATTCAAAAATTCAGAGCAACGCGGTTTGTATAAATCAGAAAATGGTGGCAACACATGGCAACGTGTATTATTTAATTCCGATAGTGCAGGCTGTAATGAAGTAATTATCGACCCACTTAACTATAGGAATGTATATGCTTCGACTTGGCAGGTCCGTCGAACACCGTATGATTTTTCTAGTGGTGGCAGTGGATCTGGGTTATGGAAGAGTAAAGATGGTGGAAATACTTGGGTGAACATAATGTCGAAACTCGGAATGCCTAAAGGCATTGTAGGAAAGATCACAATTTCAGCTTCAAGTGTACAAAAGAATTTGTTGTTTGCCAGTATTGAACATGCAACCGATGGTGGGTTGTATAAAAGTACAGATGGTGGTGAGACATGGAGTAACGTGAATAAAGAAGGTAAAATACGACAACGTGCGTGGTATTTTTCTAGGGTTTATTGTGATACTAAAGATCCTCAAGTTGTTTATGTGATGAACGTTCGTTTCCAGAAGTCTTCGGACGGAGGGAAATCATTTACAGGAATAAATACACCTCATGTAGACCATCATGATTTGTGGATTGACCCGAATAACTCAAGCCGAATGATTACAGCAAACGATGGAGGTGGACAGGTTTCGTATAACGGTGGTTTAAACTGGTCGACCTATATGAATCAACCAACAGAACAATTCTATCGCGTTTCGGTCGACAATCACGTACCCTACAGGATTTATGGAGCACAACAAGATAACTCAACCATGCGTGTTGACCATGTAACTGGTTCATGGGAGCCAACATCGGGTGGTGAGAGTGCCCACATTGCCATTGATCCCAATAACGATGATTTGGTGTATGCTGGAAGCTATGGGGGATATCTGACTATGTTTAACCATAAGACAAGAGATTCCAGGGCCATTAACGTTTGGCCTGATAATCCAATGGGTTATGGAGCAGAAGGAATGAAGTATAGGTTTCAATGGAATTTTCCCGTGTTTTTTAGTCCGCACAACCCAAAAAAGCTATATGCAGCATCCAACCACCTACATGTAAGTTATAATGGGGGTGACAGTTGGGAAATAATCAGCCCAGACTTAACACGTAATGATTCTACTAAACTAAGGTCAAGTGGTGGGCCGATAACGCAAGACAATACCGGAGTTGAATATTATTGTACCATTTTCTCAGCAGTTGAAGACGCGAAAGAAGAAGGTGTATTGTGGATTGGTTCCGACGATGGACTGGTCCATATTACTAAGGATGGCGGCAAAAATTGGAAGAAAATCACAATCAAAGGCTTGCCCACTTGGGCAATGATTAATTCGATAGAAGTCGATCCATTTGCAAAAGGGGTAGCGTACGTGGTTGCAACCAGCTATAAACTTGGCAACAATCAGCCGTATATCTTTAAGGTTTCGGATTACGGAAAAAAGGCTGAGACAATCACCACCGGAATTCACAAAGATCATTTTGTTCGCTGTGTAAGAGCAGACACAAAACAGCGTGGATTGCTTTATGCAGGAACAGAAAACGGTATGTATATTAGTTTCAATGGAGGGATTTTGTGGCAAGAATTTCAAAGGAACTTGCCAATTGTTCCAATTACCGATATGGTGCAAACCGGCAATGATTTAGTCGTTGCGACCCAAGGTCGTGGATTTTGGATTATTGACAACCTCGACGCTGTAAGAATGGGAAGTGAAAAACCAATCACCCAAAACATTAAGCTGATTGCGTCAGAAGACGCTGCACTAACGCCAAGAAATAAGGCTTCACTTTGTTTTTATGTTAGAGATAGTATTACAAAAAAAGACACATTTTTTTTAGATATTTTGAACGATAATGGCCAGACTATACGCACATTCAGCAATCGAAAGTATTCGGAAGACACATTAACTTATAATCCTGCGAAAGGTGTTAATTATAGAGAATGGTATATGCATTATCCAGGTGCGAAAAGGCCAAAAGGGATGATTTTATGGTGGGCTACAACGGCAGGTCCAATGGCCAAACCTGGTAAGTATTGGTTTAGAATTTCCTTGAATGGCAGCCAAGATTCACTTTCGTTTAATGTGCTTGCTGACCCAAATTCTGAAGCCACTGCATCGGATTACGAAGCTCAATTCGAATTCTTAAATGAAGTCATTACAAAATTGGATGAAACACATGAAGTGTTGGATGAAATAGAAGCGTTAAAAAGTAAGTTGGGTGGACTGAGCAGCATACACAATTTGAATAAGGATGACTCGATTCGCATTCAGATTGACTCAATGACGAAACAGTTGAACGAAATTCACAACGCGTTGTATCAAACTAAAAACCGGAGCTACCAAGATCCAATTAATTTTCCAATTAAATTGAATAATAAATTGGCGCATCTTAATTCTTTAGTACGTATGGGGCATTATGCGCCCACACAGCAAGCAACCGCTGTGAAGGATGAAATTGTAGCTCAAATTGACGACTATCTAGCTCAATATCAAAATGTTAAAACTGTGCAATTGCATGAATTAAATGTTAAGATGCAGGAACGGCGTTTTGACTACATCAATGCTGAATAGTAAAAATTGTTAAATTTGGTTTCACTTTTAAAAATATGTAAATGGGGGTACAAGCAGTAACGGAGTTTTCAGATTCTCACCAAAAAAGAGCATTTACAAAACGACTGCTAAATGAAATACGGGCGCTTGATTACATGTTGGAGCACAACATGATCGAGCGTAATACCAGTAGGATAGGAGCAGAGCAAGAGTTGGTTTTATTGGATATGGATTTAAAACCAGCGCTCAACAACATGGAGTTGCTTGACCTAATCAAAGATGACCATTATACAACCGAAATTGCCCGGTTTAACCTTGAGATAAACCTTGATCCATTCGACTTCAACAAAGATTGCTTTGCTAAAATGGAAAAGCAGTTGGTAACACTTTTGGAGAAAGGTGAAAAAGCCGCAGCAATACTGGACACGAATATTTTACTAACGGGTATTGCGCCAACAGTAGGACAAGAGCATTTGCACTTTGAGCATATGACGCCAAACGCCCGTTATCGGTCATTAAACGACATGATTCGTGCTGAGCGCAAAACAGATTTTGAGTTAAACATGTCTGGTAGGGATGAACTTGTTACCCAACACCCAAATATATTATTTGAAGCTTGTAATACCAGCTTCCAGGTGCATCTACAAATAGACCCCGATGAGTTTGTTGAGCAGTATAATTGGTCTCAGTTGATTGCAGGTCCAGTACTTGCTATTGCAGCCAATTCACCATTGTTAATGGGGAAAAGGTTGTGGAGCGAGACGCGCATAGCGTTGTTCCAACAAAGTGTGAATACACGAAACACAATAAACAACGTACGAAATAAAGAGCCCCGTGTTTCCTTCGGCAAACAGTGGGTTAAGGATTCTGTGACCGATTTGTATAAGGACAATGTATCCCGTTTTAGCGCTCTTTTTCATGCAGAAAACGAGGAAGATGCGTACGAAATGGTAAAGGCCGGTAAGGTGCCCTCTCTGTCTGCATTAAATCTACATAATGGAACGGTGTATAAGTGGAATCGACCTTGCTACGGTGTTGGTGGCGGAAAGCCCCATCTCAGAATTGAGAATAGGTATATTCCAAGTGGACCAACAGTTATAGACGAAATGGCAACGTCTGCCTTTTGGTTGGGATTGATGGTTGGATTACCCGAAAAATATAAAAACTTGCCAGAGTTGATGGACTTTGATGATGTGCGGTTTAACTTTTACAATGCGGCAAGAAGCGGTATGGAATCTCATCTTAATTGGTTTGGTAAAATCGTTCCTGCCCGTCGATTGCTGGAAAAAGAACTTCTTGATCTGGCGTATGCAGGATTGGATAAAATGAAAGTAAATAGCGCCGATATTACACGTTATATGTCTGTTATAGAAAACCGGTTGAGCAAAAAAATCACAGGTGCACGTTGGATGAGTAATAACTACAGTGAATTGTTGAAAGGCAGTACACCGAATGAAGCCTGTTTGAATTTGACGAAAAAGATGCTTGAAAACCAACGAACTGGTAAACCCGTACATACTTGGAAAAATTTGGACCTCAAAGAACAGAACAATCAGAAACAATTTAAGACAGTAAACGAAATCATGGAAACGGATTTGTTTACAGTTACGGAAGATGATGCAATAGATCTTGTCGTCAACGTTATGAACTGGCAAAACATTCGACATGTCCCAGTAGAAAATTCTGACAATGAGCTAGTTGGAATAATTAACGCACATAGTATTATTCACTTTTTAGCAAGTAAGAAAGAGTCTGACGAGCATGCGGTCAAGGACATTATGTTAACTAATTTCCCAACTATATCAGCGACTGCAACTGCTAAACAAGCCGTAACTTTGATGGCTGACAACCGAGTCGATGCACTTCCTGTAGTTGATAATGCGAATCGGCTGTTGGGTATCGTAACAGAAAGCGATATCATTCAAGTTTTAAAAATGACGAATAAGATAAGCGAGTAACGCAATATGCGAGAGTCACGTTTTACGATACCGGTGTTTAATGAAACACTGGAAGTGTCCCGATTTATTGGAGATTTGGGAAACAATGAAGGTAATACCATATTGTTTTTGGGTGGTGTTCATGGAAATGAAACAGCCGGACTAGGCGCGCTAAACACAGTTTTTCGTCAGCTTGAATTAAGTGGAGAAAAGTTTAAAGGACGGGCCGTTGGTATCATTGGAAATATGGAAGCTACACGCCTAAACCAGCGGTATATCTATAAAGACATGAACCGTATTTGGAATAGAGATACTTTAGACGATTTGCATTATGGTCGTTTAGACACAAGGCATACTGAATACGAGGAACTGGAAGAAGTGTACAGAGAAGTAAAATCAATCTTGGATAGCGCTTCTGGAAAAGTGTACGTCATTGATTTACATACGACTTCAAGCCCTACGATCCCCTTTATTGTTACAAATAAAAGTGACCTAAACGTCAACTTTACAAACGCATTTCCAATGCCCATTATTAGCGGTTTGACGGGCTTTTTAGATGGAACGTTATTGTCGTACATCAATGAACTAGGCCACATCGGTTTGGCATATGAAGCTGGTCAACATAAAAGCAGCCAGTCGTTGGTGAAGCATGAAAGTTTTATTTGGCTCTGCTTGCACGAAACGGGTCTATGTCCTGACTTAGATCCAGCATTTATTAAGAAACATTACGAAATCCTGGAAGAAGAACTTGTAACGAGAAACAACCATTTTAAAATCATTAGTCGGTATAAGATCAAACCAGACGAACAGTTTAAAATGAATCACGGGTATACAAATTTCCAAAAGATTCAAGAAGGTGAGGAGTTAGCCAATAACGAGAACGGACCGATTTGCTCTCCATATGACGGATATATTTTTATGCCGCTGTACCAACCTCAAGGAGAGGATGGATTTTTTATTATTAAACCAGATATAGATTAATTATGCCAATTCCGTTTATGCTTTTAATGCTCCTAATGTTGGCAATCTTTCTGGCATCTAGGCGAATTCAGGAAAAAGGAATTACCTTTTTAAGTCAAGAGCAAAAAGCAGGGTTAATCGATTTGTTTAAGCCACTACGTTCCAAATATCCAATGTTTGTTATTGGGTTAGTTGTTGTGTTTTTTGCGAACCTATATTTTCACTTTGTTGCAGAAGAATTGGCTTTGTCTGTATACTTCTTCATATTGTTGGCATTCATGATTTATGCAGGGTACGTGTCGTATAAAATTCTAATGGCCAATGCATATCCGTCGGAATATATTAGGGCTTTTATATTGTCAACAACACTTAGAATAGTGGCGTTACTGAGCCTTGTTTTAGGTTTATCGATGTATCAATAGGCTTATCTCTGATGACCCAAATCAACCCGACCAGCTTCATGAAGATATTCACCAAGTCAACATCAATGTCTTTAATCGAGACGAAGTCACGTTGAATGACAAACTTTCTACTTTCCTGATCAAAATAGCCGAGTTCATTTGGAATGAGATGTCAGTGCGTGAATCCCAACCTAACACCATCATCCATACGGTTTTTCCCCAAAGTACTGAGCCAGGCCAAATAAAACAAATAGATTTATTTAGAAAGTAATAGGGAACATTATAAGATAGTTTTTCGGTGCAATTTGGAAGGTTATCCAAAACGATTTGCCGTAAAAATTGTGTAATTTGCCGTTCACTCTCTGGCAATAACCCCAGACATTCTACAACACTTTTAAATTTTGGATTGGTCATAGTCCTGAATCAAAGGTAACATCTCCTTTGCTTGCAGTATATGACGGTTTGCGTGACTTACAATTATTTCTAAAGCTTTCTGAACCGTGTATACAATATTTTGGTTCGCAGGACTTCCAATTGAAACGCCTTCTTCAATTGCAGTACGATTGTCGACAACAGCCGCCACCAATTGTTCCTGGTTTTTTCGAAAATCGTCTAAAATTGTTTGAGATGAATCACTCATTGCAGGTTGCCAAATAGGGAAGGTTGGTATTTTCTTGGATCGAGTTGGCTCAACAGATTTTAAAATGTACTTGCCACACATATTGCGCCACCACCTCATTTTGCCCATAAACGAAACTTTGTTTTCGCCTGATTTAATAGACTCCAATGCTGGAAGATAAGAGTTATTTGCTTTTATTAAATGTTCGAAATTTTGTGCAACGCTCCAAACCGATGACATCGGCCTGTAATTCATTTGTGCTGGAGACAATTCACTAAAAGTTCTCAATACTTCAGTGTTTATATACTCCATTTGAGATATAAAATTTTCGACTAGCATGGCGACTTTTTTGCCTACTTCGATATAAGGTAAGCTACCAAAGGTACGTAAATTGTAGTAAAATTGGGGAAAGAAGCCTTATTGCAAAATTAATACGCGTAGTACGACAGGTATTGCTTGCCCCCTTGTGGAGAAACACCTTCAATTCGAACCTGCCCTTTCATGTTTTCCAATTTTGTTACAAATGCGTTTAGATCTGTTGCAAACACATTGTTGAATTTAGTAAAGATAAATCCTTCAGGGATGTTCATT
>JBLING010000099.1:0-8367 GCA_047639155.1 bacterium | reverse complement strand
TGAACGATGTCGCACCTGAAATTGACGTTATTGGAGAAGCAGACGGAGTAATGCAGGGAGTAAAGTTGCTCGCAAAACACACTCCGGATATTCTATTTCTGGATATTCAAATGCCAGACGGAGACGGTTTTGACTTACTTGAAATGCTGCCTACAAAACCATTTAAGACCATATTTACAACAGCAAGTGATGAACATGCACTTAAAGCATTTCGATTTTCAGCCGTAGATTACCTCTTAAAACCTATCAATCCAGAAGATCTCAAAATTGCTATTCAAAAAGCAAAAGACTCCAAAGACAGTCCACAAAGCTTGGAGATTCTTCAAGAGAATATTGGCAAACAAATGGATAAAATGGAGCGGATTATTTTAAATACGCAGGAAAAAATACACGTTTTACGTTTGTCTGAAATCATTCGACTAGAATCTGACGTAAACTATACTAAGTTTTTCCTAACCTCTGGTCAAAAGGTTATGGTTACAAAAACACTAAAAGAATACGATGAGATGTTGAGTGGAAACGGATTTATCCGTGCACATCAATCTCATTTGGTAAATAGCGAGCATATCGTTGAGTTTGTTAAAGCACACGGTGGTCAAATTAACTTGACCGACGGTGGGTATGTACCAGTGTCGTCTCGAAGAAGAACAATTGTAATGCAGGCCTTAGAGGACATGTAATTAGTGGTCTAACTCTGCGTCTCCTTTACAATAGAAGCGTAAGCCCCACCAACAAAGAGAAAATTACCATTTTCATAAAGCAACGAACTCGTCGAATTGTGCGTCTTATAATAAGATAAGTGTGTAATTTTGATTAAACTGTTTAACAATGCAAACTTCTATTCTACGTAAGATTGGCTTACTCGTTGTTGTTCTTGCTGCCTCACTAAATTATAGTCTCGCACAAACATTTAAAATTTCCCCAAATGGTAATGTAAATCTGTGCAGCGGTCAAACGCTGACCATTGAAGCTACCTCCGGTTTTTCGAAATACAAGTGGAGTACGACCGAGACGACTCAGGTTATTAAGGTTACTGCCACTGGAACATACTATTGTCTTGCTGCCGACAGGTCGGGAAAAACTTACAGCGACACGGTTCATGTTACAGTAGTTAAAGCGGTACAACCAAAACTGTCCATCACACCATCAAATAAGACTGTTTGTTTAGGGGATTCATTGGCAATCGACGTAATCAATAAGTTTAAGGCATATGAATGGAGTGACCGTTCGACAAAGCCTTATTTGGTAATTTATCCAAAAACCTCTGGATACGTTACTTTATTGGTGACTGACTCAAATGGTTGTAAGGCAGATGCTAAAATTCAATACACAGTCAAAAGCTGTAGTGCAACTTCAGGGTGTGACAGTTTAATTGGCGCTTGGCCAGATTCAGTAATTTGTAGCGCAAAAGATTCTGCCATACTCGAAGCCAAAAGTGGTTTTACAAGTTACCTATGGGACAATGGAAGTACTTCGAAAATAAGAACCATTCGATCAGCAGGCACCTACACGCTTAAAGCAAAAGACAGTTCAGGAAATGTCTGTTACGATACAATTGTAATCTCAGGAGGTTCTGGACGATTGAGTATTACAGCTAAAACAAAAGAAATCTGTAAGGGTGACTCTGTCGAATTAGCGGCCTATGAAGGATTTACAAAATACGTATGGAATACAGGAAGTAAAGACAGAAAAATTACGGTTAAGCCGACAACCACAACAGGATATCTTGTTACTGCAACAGATAGTGCTGGGTGTGAATATAAAGAGGACATCAAAATTACCGTTAAGAGTTGCGATGATTGTGACGATCTGTTGGGCTCGTCCAAGAAAGTGCTTTGCGGTGATAAAGACTCAGTAGTTATTGAGGGTAAATCTGGCTTTAAGACATACAAATGGAGCACAGGAAGCAATGACCGTGTTATCAAAGTAAAGAAAAAAGGATGGTATGTTTTGACTGCTACCACCCAACGGGGAAAAGAGTGTAAGGATAGCATTTACATCGGACAAGGTGGTAAAACTTTAAAAGCATATTCGAATCCAAATCCCGCTGTTGTTTGCCCAGGTGACAAAGTTGTAATCGAAGTAACTGGCGGATTTAAAACGTATTGGTGGAACACTGGACATCGTTACGACAGAGCCGAGTTGTATTTGAAGGAGTCAAAAACGGTTGTTATCGAAGCAACTGATTCTAACGGATGCTCTGCAAGGGTAGAAGTTAAAATCATAGTGAAAGACACCTGTAATAAAGGCAAGTGCCCCCGCATTATTGAATATTGGCCAAAGAAGACGCTATGTGGTACCAACGACTCAATTAGTCTTGAAGCAAAATCAGGGTACAAAGATTACACGTGGAGTACACGAGAAACAGGGCGCGCAATTTGGGTTAAGAAAAAGGGTTGGTACTACTTAGACTTCAAAGATTCAAGCGGCAATTGGTGTCAAGACAGCATTTATATTGGGAGTGGTTCAAGTCAGTCCTTGAAAATAGAGGTAACTCCTGGCAAGCCTTATTGTATAGGGGATACGGTTTATGCGAAAGCTACTAAAGGGTTTAAAACCTATGGTTGGAACACTGGAAGTAAAGATAGAATTATAGAAATCGTGCTTGCTGGCCGGATTAAACTTGTCGTTGAAGCCGTTGATTCTAATGGTTGTGAGGCGCGTGCCGATTTCGTTCTTGAGCCTGATTCTTGTAACTCCTCTATCGATATTATATCCCTAATTGATTTAAAAATATCGCCAAATCCGATTCAAAGCGCGCTTTTTATAAATGCAAGCACGCCAATCATTACTGCTGAAGTTTTGGCAATTGATGGTAAACGTATGTTGCATATATACGTGTTCAGAAGTTCACTCACATTGAACATGACAGAAATTCCTAGTGGATTGTATTTACTTAAGATTGAAACATCTGTTGGAACAGTTTTTCAGCGGGTTGTTAAAGAGTAACAAACTATAGATACTCTTTGCCAATGTTTTGGTTACCCTAGGTACCCACCAAGTAAATCTGTAAAAGATGTTTTGTCTTCGTAAAATTTACGGCTGAGTTTAGAATGTTCGGCCAAGCCGTAAAGTACAAATTCCATCCAGACGTATTTGTCCATTTTGCCTGAATCCGAAATATACTGGTCCACTATAGCTCCAAGTCCATGAACTTTATTTAATTCTTGCGCATAGTTGCGATCAGAAGTATCAAAATCGATTTGTGTACTTTTTCCATTTTCGAACCACGCTACTACATTTTCAAAAGGATCTGCTTCGTCTTGACCACGCTTGTCATTAATGGGAAGATATTTTTCAAACATTGTGCGTATCGCTTTACCTATTAATATGTTTGCAACGTTTGAAGGTCCTTCTTGCTCCCCTTCATACACCATTTCAATTTTACCTGTGATACTTGGAATGATGCCATGCAAATCGCTTATACGCACAGTAGTTTTGGTATCGCGGTTTATGCACGAACGACGTTCAGCGTTACTCACTAAGTTTTCTAGTGCAGTAATACTTAGCCTTGCAGAAACACCACTTTTATGATCAACATATTCGTTGTCTCGCGCTTCCATCACGACCTGTTCGATTAAATCATGTAACAACTCTGGGACTGCTACCGTTTTGCGTTGTGCGTCAGTCAAAACAGCCTCTTGCTTTGTGATTGCTTTAGCCAGCTCAATCGTTTTGGGATAATGTGTTAAAATCTGACTTCCAATTCTATCTTTCAATGGTGTTACGATACTCCCACGATTTGTATAGTCTTCCGGGTTGGCAGTAAAAACAAATTGAGTATCTAATTTCATTCTGAATTTAAAGCCACGAATTTGAACGTCACCTTCTTGAAGAATGTTAAACAGCGCAACTTGAATACGAGCTTGTAAATCTGGCATTTCATTAATGACAAAAATGCAGCGATTCGCTCTAGGAATAATTCCAAAATGTATTACACGTTCATCACTGTAATTCAATTTCTCGTTAACTGCTTTTATTGGATCAACATCTCCGATCAAATCAGCAACAGAAACGTCTGGTGTTGCAAGTTTCTCGACATATCGATTATCACGATGCAACCATTCTACGGGGGTTGAATCCCCTTTTTCCATCACCAATTGTCGCCCAAAGTAGCTTATAGGTGAAAGTGGGTCATCATTTAATTCTGAACCTTCAATAACCGGGATATACTCATCCAATAAAAATACCAGCATACGGGCTAGTTTCGTTTTGGCTTGGCCTCGCAATCCAAGTAAATTAATGTTATGTCGGCTCAAAATCGCTCTTTCAAGATCTGGAATCACTGTGTGTTCAAAACCCCAAATTCCAGGAAATGTCTCCTCCTTATTGGCTAATTTGTGCAACAAATTGGCCCTCAATTCATCCTTTATCGACTTAGAGGTGTACCCTGATGCATTAAGTTTTGCAAGGGTATCTATTCGCTTTATATCCATCAACGCTATCGTTTTTTTCGTTTGTTTTTGGCGTAATCATGTATTACGAATTGACCAAGGTGATCCAATCCGCTATAGAAAGCTTTGCCACGAGCTTCCTCTGTAAATTCAGCAATAAACTGTTGTAAATAAGGATCTTGCGCAATCATAAATGTTGTCACATTTATTTTCTGACGCCTACAAGAAGCTGCCTCATTTAATGTTTTATTCACAATTTTACGATCCAGTCCAAAGCTATTTTGATAATACTCACCATTCTCATGAATGCAGCTTGGCTTACCGTCTGTAATCATTAAAATTTGCTTGTTTTGATTTCGTTTTCGTTTTAACAAATCTTGCGCTAATCGCAGTCCCGCTACAGTATTTGTGTGATAAGGACCGACTTGCAAATAAGGCAAGTCTTTCAGCTTTATTTCCCAGGCATCATTCCCAAATACGATTATATCCAGGGTATCTTTTGGGTATTTTGTGCGAATATATTCTGCCAAAGCCATTGCCACTTTTTTCGCTGGTGTAATTCTATCTTCACCATATAAAATCATACTGTGGCTAATGTCAATCATTAAAACGGAACTTGTTTGCGTTTTCAAATCCGTTTCTCGTACTAATAAATCATCCGACGAGAGCATCCAATCACCACCCCCCATTTTTATTTGGGCATTTCGCAAACTTTCGGTTAACGCTATTTTATCCAAACCATCTCCGAAAGTATAATTCCGTAATTCCGGTTGAATTTCATCTCCTCTTCCTGAAAACTGACTGGTATGATCACCGGGTCCAGATTTGCGTATTTTCCCAAATATTTCTTTCAAAGCTGATTTACGAATCGATTGCTCCATTCTGGAAGTCATTGAAAGAACTTCGTTTTCATCTTCATTTAAATAACCCCTCTTTTTGAGATCATCGATAAAGTCACCCATGCCGTAGTTGTCATCCGTCAATTTATGCTCACGATCGAGCTCATTCATCCAATCCAAGGTCTCAGCAACATCTCCGCTAGTGTGCACCAATAGCTCCTTAAAAAGATTAAATAATCGTTCAAAAGGTCCGTCATTACTGGCTCTTGGAATATATTTTTCGAAGTGAATTCCGCGCATGTTTCTGTGTTGTGGTAAATGTACCAAATTATCAAACAGTATTCCGTATATATTGTTTGCCTAAATCGTTGGGCCTCAGTTGTGTAATCACAATGTCAAATGGTAAATGTGATGAATCTTTTTAGGATTCGAGGCGTTATCTTTATACATGAAAAGATAAATACACTATTATGACGGACTTAGCTTGCCCCAACTGTCACCATCACAAGTTTGAAATCAAACCTGTTTCCGGTAACAAACTCTTAGACAAAATTGAAAAAACCTTAGTATCCATCGGTTTCCCAACCAAGTGGTTTCACACCATTTTGATGCGTTGTAAAACGTGTAAGTATTACTGGAAGGCATAGACGCCTACCAATCATCTTTCTTTTCAGCTTCGCCAACCCGCATATAACTTTCCAAACTTTCCGTTAGTTCTTCAAAGTATTTTATCGTTTGTTCAATATACGAAGTGTATTCCTCCTTGTTATAATTATTCTGAGTTGTATCTGACCATTGACTTACGTCATAATACGACGGCTTCTCCCAACGAATAGCGTCTGCAAAATATCTATACTTCCCGTCTTTAAACTGCAGTGTAATTTGATACGAAACATAACCTGCATTTGGGTTCACATGCCCTTTGTTTTCGGTTTTTGACAACTTGAAACGCGCCCGCCCAACGATTTTACCACCTTCAACGTCCTGGGTTTTCATAACACCATTTGGATTAACATAATATTTATTTATCCAAGCAATGCCGCGATCATAGAGTTGTTGTTGTGTCAAACCTCCAACGTCAGACCCATTTTTGTATTCTGCATTTCCTGATTCGTCACTTGTTGGAATTTCTTGAGCAAAGGCAATGTTAGTTACAACTAACAGGCAGATTATTTGTAATATCTTCATATCGTTTTGTGTAATTTAAGAACGCAATTTATTTGTTTTGATTATCTAATCCATAAACTGTTCCAAACTTGTTAGCCTTAACTTGCAAAGCCTACTTTTGTGTCGTGAATTTTTTGTCTCATTACTACTTCGACAGTAAACCTGAACGACCATATTTTAATATGGGGCTTATATTCCCTGATATTGTGAGAAATTTTGTACGCGGGAGTAAGCTTGATTTTACAATACAGATTAAAGACGCACCTTTTGAACACGACTTATTGAAAGGCTGTATTCAACATGTTCAAAGCGATAAAACCTTCCACGCTTGGAGTGGTTTTATAAATGCGATGGATTATGTTACTAAGCAAATTAGGCAAAGTCCTGATGATTTAGAAAAGGATTGGTTCATTGCGCACATCTTGGTTGAGCTTGCTATGGATCATTATCTGCTCACCCATAACCCCTATCTGGCTAAAAACCTATACAATGATTTTGAAACGGTAGATAGCGTACACGTCCATTCTTTCCTTGCCCGACATGATTTCTCTAAATTTGATTTATTCCAGATGGGATTTGACCGTTTTATGAAGGTTCGATACCTTGAATCGTACACAGAACCTGATAATATTGTGTACGCTTTAGGTCGGATTTGTACTAAAATGAAATTACCTCCGTTTTCGGAAGTACAAAAGCAATTGCTTAAGACAATCGTAAAGGGTTTGAATGAACAAATGCCCAATATGGTGGATGAACTCAAAGTCGAATTAAAATAATGAAGAAAATACTACTGCCATTACTCGTCTTATTTATTTGTGCTTCTTGTTATGGACAAGGAACGCCAAAGTATTCGAACGAATTTTTGTTCGTAGGTGTTGGTGCAAAGGGATTTGGAATGTCCCAATCTGTGATCGCGTCTGTTGATGACGTGACGGCGGGGTACTGGAATCCTGCGGGCCTTGTGCACCTTAAAGACAATATTCAACTGAGCTACATGCATTCAAATTATTTCGCAGGTATTGCCAATTACGACTACAGTGGATTGGCGTTTAAAGCCGGGGAAAACAATGTGATGGCATTCTCTTTTGTTCGAATGGGTGTGGATGGAATACCAAATACCCTTGATATATGGAAAAACGGACAATTGAATTACGATTTGATAACGGAATTCTCTGCTGTGGATTACTCGTTTATGTTTAGCTATGCTCAAAAACTTTTAAAAGACGGATTGAGTTTTGGCGGAACAGCAAAAATTATTCGCCGTAAAGCAGGTGAATTTGCCTCTGCCTGGGGCTTTGGACTAGACGCTGGGTTACAATATAAATTAGAAAACAATTGGCGTTTTGCGCTTGTGGCGCGTGATGTAACATCAACATTTAACGCATGGAATTTCACATTCACGGATGCACAGAAAGAAGTACTCACCCAACAAAATCAAGAAATACCAAAAAATTCATTAGAAATAACACTTCCAAGACTTGTATTGGGAGCAGCTAAGCGTATCGAGTTTTCAGATGATTATACCTTTGACGCTGAACTAAATGCTGATTTAACCACTGATGGAAAACGTAACACAGTGTTAAAAACTGATGTTGTTAGTGTTGACCCACATTTAGGAATTCAATTCGGGTATGCCGATCTTGTATTTTTACGTGGTGGTGTAGGAAATATTCAAAAAGTGACGGATATAGATGATAAGGAACTTTGGTCATTTCAACCAAACATCGGAGTTGGGGTTAACCTGGACAAATTTGCTTTGGACTATGCAATAGCTAATGTGGCAACAACTGCCGCAACGAATTATTCGCATGTATTTTCAATTCGTTTTAAATTTAATTCCACCGAAGACTAAACGGTATTCTCATAAATGAAAGTAGGAATTGTAGGAGCAGGAACAATGGGAGCAGGCATTGCACAAATATGTGCTATGGCCGGTCATAACGTTATCTTATTCGACGTCAACAAAG
>JBLING010000098.1:0-8397 GCA_047639155.1 bacterium | reverse complement strand
TTAAATTTATAAGGGCCCCAAAAATAGGGTTTCTACTAAAAGTAGACACGCTTGTTTAGCAATGGTTTCACGATTTATTGTCATCCTTATATAGTATAAAATACAATTGCCTCATTATCAGTGTTATGAAAAAGTTTGATGACATAGAATTTACAAAAAAAATAGATTCAAAATCGCGAAAAGGTGCTGATTCAAGCCTTACCTTTGACTTCAGATGCAACAAAACACCTTTCTAAACCTACTTAATCCTGAACAAAAGCTCGCTGTAACGCATATCGATGGCCCTGTTATGGTTATTGCTGGACCTGGGACCGGTAAGACCCAAATTTTGGCAAGTCGGGTTGCTCAAATTTTGGCAATGACCGATAGTTCAGCACATAATTTACTCTGCTTAACCTACACAGAAGCGGGTACAATTGCAATGCGGAAACGACTGTTGTCTTTAATTGGACATGACGCACACCGCGTAGCGATTCACACATTTCATGGTTTTTGCAATCGCGTTATTCAAGACAATTCAGAACATTTCAATTACAAAGAGCTCGACCCAATAAGTGAACTTGAGAAAATAGAACTGATTAGTGACATCGCTATTCATTTGGACAAATCACATCCACTCAAAAAAATGAAAGGAAATGTTGGGTATTTGGTAGGTGCTCTTTCCAAACTTTTTGATTGGATGAAAATGGAGAACGTTACACCAGAAGATATCCAAAAGCAAGTTGAAAAGCTCAAAGTAGATATGCTTGAAGATGAGTCGTTTAAATACAAGCGGGCACACAAAAATTTTGTAAAAGGTGATTTAAAAATTGACCAATATAACAAAGCCGAAAAGAAACTAAACGATCTTGCGTCAGCAGCTCATTTATTCGTGGAATACGAACAACAAATGGACCTTTCAAATCGGTATGATTATGCCGATATGATTTTATGGGTAATTGATTTGTTTGGGAAAGATTCAAATGTATTAGCAGATTATCAAGAGCAATTTCAATACTTCTTAGTCGATGAATTTCAAGATACAAGTGGTGCACAAAACGCTGTTTTAAGCTTGCTTCTCAATTTTTGGGATAAACCAAATGTTTTTGTCGTTGGTGATGACGACCAGAGTATTTATCGATTTCAAGGGGCAGAGGTCAAAAACGTTGTTGACTTCGCATCCAACAATAAAGACCACCTAAAGTCAATTTTGTTACAGACCAATTATCGTTCAGGGCAATTCATTTTAGACGCAGCCAAAAGTGTGATTAACAACAATGGCGGCCGGCTGGTAAACTTGATCGATGGGTTGGATAAAAACCTAAAGGCCGCATCAAACAAAAATGGTCAAAACCCGGAGGTAGTATCCCTTGACAATCCCTATATGGAAGCCATTTGGATTGCCGAAGACATCAAAACAAAAATTCAACAAGGCCAAAATCCAGTTGATTTTGCCGTAATCTATGGCAAACACGCTCACGGGGAATTAATCGCACAGTTATTACATCACGAAGAAATTCCGGTTTATCTTAAGAGAGCACAAAACGTGCTTAGTGCGGACACGGTTTCAAGATTGATACACATCTTGCGTTACATACAAAAGGAGCTTCGTTTCCCGTTTTCTGGCGATTTTGAACTTTTTGGATTGTTGCACTTCCCCTACTTCGAGATACCAAGTATCGTTTTGGCTCGGCTTTCATACTTTATTAATAAAAATCGTCAGAAATACCCAAATTGGAGAAGTGTAATCGCAGAAATTGATACCCTCAAATTGGATGATCTCCGATTTACAGAGGCGCATGTGAGGCAACTGAAACAGGCGAGTAAAACAATAGAAGATTTGATTTCATTTGCTTCTTTGCATTCTCCAAATATGACTGCCCGTAAGGTCTTAGATTCATTACAATTAAGTCAGGCAGCATTCGAACAAAACCAATTCACTTTTGAATTGGAGAGCATTATTTCCTTTTTAAACTTTGTTGAAAGTGAAAACTCAAAAGCACCAAATACCAGTTTAGAGCAGCTTTTACGAAAGTTGGAACTAATGGAAAAGCACCGCATATCGCTATCTAAGGAAAGTATTGTATATGACAAATTGGGTGTAAATATGCTCACAGCGCACTCAAGTAAGGGCTTAGAATTCAAAAACGTATACATTATTCATTGTGTTGAAAGCGCCTGGGAAAAACATAAAAAACCTGGATCCCCTTTTGGCGTAAATAAATTATACGGTAGCGACGACAATCTCGCAAGAGAAGAAGAGCTCCGCCGTCTATTCTATGTGGCCATGACTAGGGCTGAAGAAAGCCTCACTTTGACTTATTATATCGAAGATGCAAAAGGAAAAGAGCAATCAAGGTCAATGTTTATTGATGAAGTATTAAACTCTGAATCAACAAATTATAGGCATGAAGTCGTGACGGAGAAAGTTAGTTTAGATAAACTGACCAATGTATTTATTAAAAACGCAGCACATACAATTGATCTTTTAGATCCACCATTTTTAGAAGCATACTTAGAGACTTACAAACTCAGTGTAAGTCATCTCAACAGTTATATAGAATGCCCAACACGATTCTATTTTCAAAACATCTTGCGCGTTCCATCTGCGAAAAACGTATACATGAGTTTTGGAATTGCTGTACACAACGCTTTAGACCAAATCATTAAAGTGTTAAATACAGAACCTGATAAATTCAATATTCAAACAGTTCAAGAACTGTATACCTATTACCTAAAGCGTGAACGTTCTGTATTTACAGAAAAAGAATTCGAGGATTTTACAGTTTTAGGAAAGTCTGTTTTAGAAGAATATTTAACACAAAAGAAATCAGATTGGGAACAACTGGATAAAATTGAAACTGAGGTTAATATTGATAGAGTTGTTGTTGACGGAGTACCAATAACAGGAAAACTCGACAAAATTGAATTTGATGGTAAAACCGTAAATGTAGTTGACTACAAAACTGGTGACGCCTTAAATGGTTCAAAAAAAATCAACCCTCCTTCAGCTACAGCTGCTGAGGACGATACACTAGCAAAGCGATTTGGTGGTCCTTATTGGAGACAAATTATGTTTTATTCATTATTGGTAAATAATGATACCACGAGGGATTATACGATGGTAAGTGGAGAAATGGACTTTGTTGAACCAAATGAACAGGGCCAGCTTGTCTCAAAAAAGGTATTTATCAATGAAGAGACCCAGGCTCAAATTAAAACAATGATAAAGTCGGTCTTTGACAAAATCCAAAACAAGGAGTTTGCAAACGGTTGCATGAAACCAGATTGTTATTGGTGCAGTTTTATTCAAAAAACCCACATAAAATAAATGACGTAAGTCCTAAACTAATTTTAATCTCGTTGGTTACCTTTGTACTCATTTTTCAAAGACATGACTTTAGACGAAATAGTAACGGTATATTCAGAAGCAACACCAAATCCAGAATCAATGAAGTTCGTTTCGAACAGAATGATTCTTGCAAATGACAGTGTTGATTTTCGATCAAAAGACAAGGTTCAGAATGCTCCTTTTGCGGACGCATTATTCGAATTCCCTTATGTTAAGGGGGTATTTATTATGAATAATTTCGTGAGCATCACTAAATCTGTTGATTACGAATGGTTCGATGTAATTCCAACTTTAAAGAAGTTTGTTCAGGATTATTTACAAGACGGTAAAGAAATTGTTAGCAAAGTTGAAGTGGTATTAACGGACGAGGAAGAATCTGCCGTTGTTAAGAAAATAAAGCAATTATTAGACGATCACGTAAAGCCAGCTGTTGAGATGGATGGAGGCGCTATTTCGTTTAAAAGCTTTGAAGGCGGTGTTGTAAATGTAGTCATGAAAGGTTCTTGTAGTGGTTGCCCAAGTAGCACCATGACATTAAAAGCTGGAATTGAAAATCTTCTTAAACGTATGATTCCTGAAGTTGAGGCTGTAGAGGCTGAAGCTGGATAAAACGAAATGTCTTAATAGACTTAAGACATTTATCTCATAATTGTAAGGGTACCGCTTTTGTATCTCTTTTCATCCGGCAAACAAGGTGTTTTGAGCAAAGCGTACCAGATATAAGTACCACCCGGAACTAACCTTCCTTTCCAAGTTCCATCCCAAGTGTCGTTAATATCAAATGAGCTGTAGACCTGTTCTCCCCACATATTATATACACAGAGCTTAAATGTATCCACTTCACTTAACCCAAACTGGACCGCAAAAGTTTCGTTTAATCCATCCATATTCGGACTGAAAGCGTTGGGCACATAATATTCTAATGCTTCAGACAGAAATAGCACCTTGCATTCATCAGTAGATTGAAAGTTGCAAATTTTATCTGTGACGGTTACCGAGTAAAACCCAGACTCATTAACCGTTATTACCCCGACCTCAGCACCCGTATTCCATCGAATCGAGTAATTACTTGTGTCGTTAATTTGGGTTGAAAGACGAACGTCTTGCAGCTTACAATAAGCCAATTCTGGTGGTCCAATATCAATGTCCAAAGAAGTTCTGTTGGAAATATTAATTGTATCAATAAAATGACACACACCTAAATCGGCACGGAGCCAATAGATTCCTCCGGTTGTTACTCTTTTGACCCCATTTTTAGAACCATCTTCCCACGTAAAATCATCCGCATTAATGTTGGGTCTTATATTCAGGTCTACTTCTCCGCAAATCACTGTGTCGTTGCCCATCGAAAAAATAGGAACAGGTATTTCATTAATTTCCATTGTATCGGCAGCTGTACATCCATATCTACTCACCTCCAGCCAATACGACCCAGGTTTTTGAACATGAATCTCAGGAGTTGTATCTCCATTTGACCATTTATACTTTTCGAAAACCCGGTTTACCACTTTTAGCTCTTTATTAACTTCATTACCACATACCAGAGTGTCATCTCCGATTGATATGTCTTTGATTGCAGGGAAGATGTTGATTTCATCTTTAAACGAACCGCATTGTGTAAATACCTCAACCCAAAACTTACCATATCCACTAACTTGAATTTGTTGGGTGCGTTCTCCAGTTGACCAAAGAACTTTACGAGACGGATGTCCTGCGTCAAGCGTTTCAACAAAATTTTCAGAACAGAAGGCAGTATCAGAACCGATTGCAGTTTTATGCTTAAAACTTTTGCTTCCTATAAAAACCCACGAGTCTAGGTCTCTGTCTCCAACATCTGCAATAGCCAATTTTATTGTATACCACTCACATGCTTTGAGTGTAAGATTTGCTTTCAGTACCACAGTTTGCGCATTGTGTTGTAAGTACTTGTATGCATCTGAATTCGGGTTGTCGTTCATTACAAAGAATTGCGAGTTCTTTTTGTGATTAACATTGTCAATTGTCACTTCGACGTTGGTCCCTGGAATTTTTGCGACATTTTGTTCTCCAGTTATACCTGGTCCTGAAATAAAGAAGCCAAAAACATCATTAAAACCTCGGTCTACGTATTTGATGTATTCTTCCGACGAGAAGATGTATTTAAACTCTATTTCCTCTGTTTGTGGTTTAAAATCGAATTTCAAAACACCGGCGTCCCCGGTTTGTAATCCTGCAATTTTATCAAGTGTTTTGTCACCAGGATAACCCATGTCTTTGGTGTTATCAAGCGTATTATTTGGCCCCTTTGCTTCCGCCGCAATGCCTGATGAAATGATTATGCCTTTGTCTAACCCAAGCTCAGCTGCATCTCCATTTTCGAATAATGCAATAGATCGATTGTGGCCTGTATATGTGATCCCACGCGTTTGAACTCCGTCGCCCACCAATACATTGCCCACCAACACTTGTGCACTGAAGCCTTCGCCAACGACAAATTGAGCGTAACAATTCGAGCTTCCGAAAATCAGTATCAGTAGCGCAAAGAGGTATTGCACGTAAAAATGTTGATATGAATTAGTTGTCTTCAACTTATGCTGAAAAGGTAGTAGAGCGTATTAACACACAAAGTTACATAGTATTAAGGTCAAATAAATGACATGATTTGATACAATTATGCCGGTGGTGATTCATTATGTTGCTTTTTTTCATCATCTTGCGGGTTGAAAGTTAGATATATACATGAAACAGATTTTAACATTAATCGCTTTTCTCAGTCTTTTTACGTTTTCTCAAGCACAAATCTCTTGGGATAATGCCAAAGCTGACACAGCACGTGGTTTTGAAACAAATCCGGATATTGAAACTCATAATGTTGTAACGTTTGATGTTCCAGGGAATTACCGTTGGGTAAGAACATACAGCGAAATTTGTAGTGTAAAGACTGCAATTTGTGATAAGAATTCTTGCTACTTGGAAACTACTGATTCTGCTGATTTTACAGTGGTTGCGGATGAGACATTTGACATGATTTGTCACTTTTACCCGTATAACAAATGTTGTCCTGAAGGCGCAACTGTAAGCTTATACGTATATAAAATTGATGATCCATCGGTAAATAGTACAGCCACATACGTTTTAGATCTTTGGTGTGCAAGTTTAAGCGCAACTTCTGTTGGCGCTTCTATGTTTGTAATTGCTCCCAACCCGTCACAAAACTCAATTCAGTTGTTAAACGCTCCAAATAACACGCAGTCAATTTCGGTTGTAAATATCTTAGGGGAAAAGGTTATTGAGTCAAGCGAAGTAACGAACTCAATAGACATATCCACTTTAAAATCTGGGATATATTGGGTAGCTCTAAAAAGTGAAGGTGTTACTTACACACAACGCTTTATCAAACAATAAAAAACATTGAGTCTAAAAAGGCCTTACATGTGTAAGGCCTTTTTTTGTGACTAAAATTTAGTTGTGAGTGTAATAACCAAACTGTTCTTCTTCCCCTTATTTGAAGCCGTTGGTACAGTACCAAGGTCTAATGTATATGGCTGAATTGTTTCGTTTCCTAGTTGCTGCACAACTGCCATGTCTAGTGACCAGTTGTTGTCTTTTAGTCCAATTCCACCTGTAATAAAATTACGGGTTAAATTATCATCCTTTGCCGTAGCTAGTGGACTGCTATATCGAGCAACACCACCTCTAAATCGGATCATATTGCGTACATACTCCCCGCCCAATCTAATGTTTACTGCTTTGCCATATTTGCTACTGATACGATCATTGGCTACCTCAAAAGCACTGTTTGTTGGTCGCAAACGCATAGTTGCGTAATCGACTATTTCGATATCTGAGGAAATAAAACCGTTTTTGCCGAATAGATACGCGCCGCTCAAGGTAGTTTTCATCGGACTTAACACCTTATACTCATAGTAACCTTCAGCGGTTTGAAATTCTCCATAAGTACCGTCATCATAGTCAATAACCATTTCATCATAGTACTCATCACGTAAACTAAAAATAGTTGGCGTTTTCAACGCTGCTCCAACACGAACGTTCTCTGAAGGTCGCAATATCACACCGACATTGGCACTTATTCCTAGCCCTTTTGTTAGGAGGTTTTGTTTCAATGACCATACTGACCAGTTGTTAAAATTACTACTCTCGTCTGTTTCAATAAATCGGTTTTCTTCCTTATAGCGCACCGTTGTAACATTCACTCCACCGCCTATATAAAACTTATTCTCATAGTTAGAGGAAAGGTGAATCCCAATATCGTGGGTCCCCCCTCTAGAGGTAATCACATTCTTTTGATTTAAGGCACGATTTAAAGGATCAATCGCGGCGCCAAAAGTTCGCGGACCTACACTATCGATTAAGTATGCATCCCAAGCCATTGTTTCGAGATCGAAATAGCCAATTTCCAATTCTTCACTGGTTGCAGAAATTTCATTTACAGTCAATCCATTTGCTCGTTCAGCAAAATAATCGAGCATTGAGTTATTTTCATTGGTCCCTAAATAGTTCCGTATCCCATTGAAATTATTGGTCCGATTAACACTGATTGCAAAATTTGTGTTTACCCATCCTTTTGTTGCTGGTTTGCGGTTTACGTATTTCCCATTGTAGAAGACCATCCCTATTGTTGGTAAGGCGAGATTAAAATCAAAGTCTTTCTTTCTATTATCTTGATACGTAATATCACTTTTTGTATTAATCATTGATCCGCCAAACGTAAAAGCATTTGAGCGGTACACTGCAAACCCTGCTGGGTTGATTTGTGCACTTGACAAATCGGCTCCTAGTGCTCCAAAAGCTCCGCCAACACCAATTGATCTTGCAGTTGCTCCGATTTCAGATTGAGAATATCTTAAGGCGTCAATGTCGCCTTGTGCCATTGCAAACTGGTAAACAAGTAGCAATAAAAGTGAATTTATCAGCTTTTTCATAACGTGTTTATTAGTTAATTATTAAAAAATTATCTTCTTCCTCCCGACCGTTGTGATGATCCTGAGGAACGACTAGGTGACGTAGTCTTACTCGGTGACGTGCTTCGCGAAGGAGTGCTCGTTCGTGATGGACTTGTAGACCTA
>JBLING010000097.1:0-8409 GCA_047639155.1 bacterium | reverse complement strand
TGATTTCCAAAACTTGAATTACCGTTATAAATACCATCTACCATATAACTGTACCCATCAGATGTCGTTCCACCCATGTTACCTTTTATAGTGTCTAACCTTGAAAAAGCAGAAAAGTCAAAAATGGTGGTATCTCCTTTTTGCTCATAGGTGCGGAAATCAATGCCGCTTAGTAGGTCTTGACCACTACCTAAGTTTTGAGATGGGTTTGTATAAACCCGTAGACTGTCTTTTGGGAAAAGCTGCCAGTTTTGTGCTTGAAGTATTTCGATATTGAAACACATCAATGTTAAAACTGCGATTAATAAACGATTAGACATGGCTTTACGAATGTACAAAAATCCTTTAGTTAGTGTGGTTGTGAAGAATGCATGAATATTTATGATGTAAAATGTCCAGTCAAGAAGGAGCCTCAATACTTGTTACTAATTACTGGATTCTCAATACTAATTAATCACCAATTTCTGATACGGCAGCTTGTCCATCTTCTCTACTTCAATGGAATGGTGCCCATTGTCGGTTGATATCTTACCGAACAACTCATAGATTCCTTTACCGGTAATTTTGTACTGCTGAAAAGAAGGAGGAAAATGAACCGAGTCGTAAAATTTCCCCTTTATATCCATAAACGTGCCGAACATCATTTGCTGTGGGTATCGACCGCGCGTTGTTGTACGTTTCCTGTGGACCAAATAACCCAAGATTCGAACATTTTTACCGAGGAGGTCTGGGAAGTCATCCGCCACAATAGATTTTTCAGTAACACCGGGTTCCAACAAATCAAATGGTGAACACAGTGGAAATCCCAACTGTTCAATTTCGTCATACGCATCTTCAAATGCCATAGGTTCGAGACTTGGGACATCTACGTTCTTAATGTTCTCATGCCCAAATAATGAATTCGTATTGGAAACGGCTTTTTTATCTGAACCAAGCATGAAGTGTCCTTTCCACAACAATGACGACTTCGTTTTTTTGGTAAACCGAAAGGCATTTGTTCGAATTAAAATGATCAACATTTCCAAACTCACTGGGACACGGTCAACAAAATTCTCAATGCTCTCGAATGGTCCATTTTTACGTCGCTCTTTTATCAAATGAGTAATGGTATGGGCTTCCAAATTCTTCACATGCTGGAACCCAATAATTATTTCTTTTCCTTGAATGGTGGTTTGTATTTCTGCCGTATTTGCGCATGGAGAACTGACCATCGCGCCATTTAATCGTGCCTCTTGCAAATAATGTTCAGTGCTATAGAATCCACCAAAATTATTGACCGTCGCCACCATGTATTCTAACGGATAATATGCTTTAAGAAACAAACTTTGATAGCTCTCCACTGCATAACTAGCGGAGTGGCCCTTAGCAAAAGCGTAGTTGGCAAAGCTTTCAATTTGCCGCCAAATTTCTTTGGTCAACGCAATTGGATATCCTTTCTCATCACAATTACTAAAAAACTTGTCTTTGACGTCAACAAATTCCACGCGTTCACGGAATTTCCAACTCATCCCGCGGCGTAACAAATCAGATTCTTCCAAGGTCAAACCAGCAAAGTAGTGTGCTACTTTTAGCACGTCTTCCTGATATACCATTACACCATAGGTTTCATTTAATATTTCACCCAAAATGGGGTGCGTTGCAGCCCGAGCGGAAGGGTTACGATGTCGCTTAATGTATTCCTGCATCATCCCACTTTGAGAAACCCCAGGACGTATTATTGAACTTGCAGCAACCAAGCCTTTGTAATCATCCACCTCAAGTTTCTTCATCAAGCCCCTCATAGCAGGACTTTCAACATAAAAACAACCAATGGAATCCCCTATTCTTAAAAGAGTCTTTACCTTTTCGTCTTTTTTAAAGCGATCGATGTCGTCAATATCAAATTCTGGTTCATTGGGCTGGTTGGTTTTGATTATTTGCAAGGTATCCTTGATCTTTCCCAAACCCCGCTGCCCTAAAATATCGTATTTATGAATGCCAACATCTTCAGCAATGTGCATATCGAAATGAGCGGTTGGAAAACCTTTATGCGGCATACTGGTTGCACCAAAATAATGTATCGGTTTTTCGGTGATTATGATTCCACTCGAATGAATGCTTAAGTGGTTTGGCAAACCATGTATAAATCGGCTGTAACGGATGGTTAGTTTTGTTATTTCGTCCAACTGACTGGGGTCGTCGGTATGTTGTAATTTTTTAATTTCATCGGCAGGTAAACCAAGCACTTTGCCAATTTCTCGAATTACTGATTTTTGTTGGAAAGTGATATAAGACCCTAACAAAGCTGTGTTTGGGTATGTGTCGAATATGAATTGTGTAACATCATTTCGATCGCGCCATGAAAAGTCTATGTCAAAATCTGGAGGTGATTTTCTATTCGGATTAATAAATCGTTCAAAGTATAAATCTAACTCTATGGGGTTTACATTGGTTATGCGCAGCAAATACGCAACAAGGCTGTTAGAGCCGCTTCCTCGTCCAACATAGAAGTAGCCTTTGCTTCTCGCGTAGTTGACAATAGTCTGGTTGATTAAAAAGTAGGGAACAAAACCGCATTGATTAATCACACGCAACTCCATTTCGAGTCGGTCGTTAATCTCTTTGGTCAGTCGACCGTTAAAACGATATGTAAGCCCATCGTTGGCCATCTGTTTTAGCAGCTCAAAATCGGAGGCTGCTTTGCCAGTAAAGCTTTCTTTGTTCTGGGTTTTTCCTTTGAGGTTAAAATCAAAATGAACGTTGCATTGCTCCAACAAGTTAGTCGTATTCTCAATGATGTGGGGGTATAATTCGTAGGTGCTGTTTTGGACTTCTTTGGTCAAAAATTGATGGTCTTGGAGTCCTTGTTCTTCGGTTTTGAGTTGACTTAACAAAACATTTTTGTCTATTGCTCTAAGCAAACGATGTGTGTTGAAATCACGTTTACTGCGGAAGGTGACAGACTGCAAAGCCACACATTTTGAATCTGGGAAGTGCGTTTTGTTTTTTAATCCCCAAGTGCGTTTGTCGGATGGTGTAATGCCGACATATTCATTGAATCGGAGTTTACGTTTTGGGGCATTGAATAGTGGATAGACAATAAAGGCATCTTCAATTTCAGGTGCTTCGTCTGGCACATCAATTTTTAAGGCCTGAAGTTGGGAGAGGTACTCGTTTATTTTTTGATAACCGTAATTGGTTTTAGCGAGTGCAATAAATTTTTGGTCGGCGCTGTTTCTAAAATCTACGCCTAAAACTGTTTGGACACCCCTGTTTTGAGCTTCCATCGCATAATACAAACTACCAGAAGTGCTGTTAATATCTGTAAGTGCGAGGCGTTTTATCTCAAATTTTTCTGCTTCATCCAATAGCGCCTTCGGCGACATCGTCCCGAATTTGTAGCTATAGTATGAGTGACAGTTGAGGTACATGGGGTGTAAGTTGAAGTTTTAGTCTAAGTTGAAATGGGTTTATGTATCACTATTCAATCATTCTATTATTCAGTCATTCAATAATTCTGTAATTCAGACATTATCACGCGTTCCTATGCGCTGGAACAACATTTGGTTCTCCGCTAAAGGGATTTCCACGCCCAAGTCCTTTGATTTGAACTGCCGTACTACGACGAACCGAGTTGGCACCATATCGATTTTTGATGGCATCCATCGCCTGGTACAATTTTAGCACTTTGGAACTATCGTTGAACAAATCAATTTGATGACCGCCGCCTGCCAAATCACTTAACCGAACACCAATTAGGCGAACACGTATTCTGCGGCTATACAACACATTGAAAATGTCTTTGGCAATATCGATTAAGGTGTGGTCGCACGATGTATATGGGATCTTTTTTTGTTTGCTATATGTTTGAAAATCGGCATACCGGATTTTGATACTAATGCAAGAAGTTACCTTGTCGGCACGTCGCAATTCATAAGCCAACTGTTCGACCATTGCCATCACCATACATTGTAATTTAAATACATCGATGGTATCTTTTTCAAAAGTTCGTTCGGTGCTGATAGACTTTTTTTCGTGGAAGGGAATCACTGGACTGTTGTCAATTCCACTGGCTTTATACCAAATACTTTGTCCGTTTTTGCCAAATGCTTTTTCCATGAGTTCAAGCGGCATTTCTTGAACTGTTTTTATTTTTCGAACCCCCATACGGTTCAGTAAGAATCCAGTTTTGGCACCAATCATTGGAATTTTTCCTATCGGTAATGGAGCGAGAAAGTGTTTTTCCAATCCAAAGTCGATGTTAATTTGATTGTTTGGTTTTGCCTCTCCTGTTGCAATCTTGGAAACGGTTTTGTTTTTTGATAATCCAAATGAAATCGGCAACCCCGTCTCTTTAATAATGCGTTGTCGTAAATGACCGGCTAACTTGTAACAACCAAAAAACTGATCCATTCCAGTTAGGTCGAGGTAAAATTCATCAATGCTCGACTTCTCTAAAATGGGCACTTCTTCTCTCAGTATTTCTGTAACGATTTTGGAGTACTTGCTATAGACTCCTGCTTCTCCGCGAATAACAATGCCTTCCGGACAAAGCTCACGGGCCATTTTCATCGACATGCCTGAATGCACCCCAAACGTCCGAGCCTCGTAACTACACGACGCCACAACACCGCGATCACCAGTGCCTCCCAAAAGGATGGGCTTGTTGTTGAGCTTGCTGTCCATTAACCGCTCTACGGACACATAAAATGTATCCAAATCCATATGGGCTATGCTTCTGACCGATGACACGAATCTTTCTATTTTTTAAAATTGGGGGAAGCAAGATAGGACAATTAATTTCAGAAAAAATGACTTGAATGCGTTTTTGATTTATTTGTTGGTAATGTGATTTTGTCCACATTTAGGGCTATCGCCCTATAACCGATTTTCATTCTTTTTTTGTAAAAAAGAACGAAACAAGACGTGTCGGCCAACTGACGGACTGCTAAGCCCTAAACGAAGACAAAGGTGTAATACCCCTAATCGAAAAAATTATAAATTCGCCTGCTGAAACCAAAACCAATTAAACTAATATTTAAGTACATGGGAATAATTTAGAAACAACACATGTCTAACATTAAAACAATACAAATGAAACAAGCTTCAATATTTTCCAGTTTAGTATTATGCGCAGGATTATTTTTCTTCAGTTCGTGCAAAGACGACACGACAACCCCAACAACAACAAATACAACTGAAGATGCTCTAGCAATTTATAAAAGTATATATGGGGCAACAGAGGTTTACCAAGACGGAGACTTCGTGGTTATTAAATCAAACGGACTTCCGGACCATAAAAGTCCCTATTACCAAGGTACACAATGGTCGGACTTGTATCAAGCCTATAATGGGACAAATCCTTCGTGGAAACAAAATCCTAACAAAATTGCGTCTTCAAACTATGTTTTTAGAATTCCAATGAATCCAGTTGAAGTGGAGTCAGGTAACCAATCTACTTCTTTAGGCCCAATGGGTGTTGCTTTAAACGGAGTGGCATTGTATAATCAATATGCAGGGCCAAATAATCAACCGCTTACAGACGAAATAAACTCATTTGATCAATACAATGGCCATCCACAACAACAAGGAAATTACCACTATCATATTGAGCCCACTTACCTTACAGCATCAAAAGGTAAAAACGTGTTATTGGGATTTTTGTTAGATGGTTTCCCAGTGTATGGTCCAATGGAAGATGGTGTGCTTGTAAGTGAATCTGATTTGGATAATTTCCATGGGCATAAACATGTCACTAGTGATTATCCGGATGGTATTTACCATTATCATATTACAAATACTGATCCTTATATAAACGGAGATGGTTTTAAGGGAACACCCGGGACAGTAACACGTTGAGACTTGCCTTTTCCTTTTTAGTTGCCCAATTGCTCATCGGATGTACCCACATTACAGTAAATTCTGAGTTTATTGATACAAAAAGTGGTCTCATTTTTTATGAAAATAAAGTCTTTACAGGTGACGTAATTACTTTTTCGGCTGATAATGATACCATTGAACTATGTACGATAAAAAGAGGAAAACGACATGGAAAACTAGTGCGTTGGTATCCGGATGGAAGTGTGAAAGAAGAACGATACTTTAAGGACAATAGAAGGGACGGATTTCATCAAAAGTGGTATCCGACTGGTGTAAAAGCGTTCGAATATCGTTTCAAAAATGGGGTTTATGTAGACACACTTAAAGAGTGGTACCCAAACGGACAGCTTTACTTGTTGTCGCATAATAAAAACGGTCAACCGTCTGGGAGGCAAAAAGCATGGAGAGAAAATGGGGAATTATATCTCAATTATGACGTTGTTTATGGCAGAAAGTATGGTAATGCTGGGATTAAACATTGCAAAAGTCTTTGGTCAGAGGTGGTGGATAGTTTGTAGCCTCTTTTTATGTTTCAGTTGTAACGAAGTACAGAAGTCTGTACCGTATTACATTACGCCGGATTTAAGCCCGACTTGGAATATTAAGGAGTTAAAAGGCAACGTACATTCCATTGACACATTCACCTTTACCAATCACAATGGTGCAGAATTTGGGTCAAAGCAACTTGCAGGGAAAATCTATCTCGCTAATTTTTTCTTTACATCTTGCCCCTCCATATGCCCTAAAATGAGCAATAACATTTTGGAAGTGGCAAGGCACTATGTAGAATCTGATAGGGTGCAAATAGTGTCCTTTTCCGTAACCCCAGACATAGACTCAGTACCGAAGTTGAAACAATACCACGAGATATACGCAATGGGTAAGCACTGGAATCTGCTCACAGGAAATCAAAACGACATATACAAATTAGCGCGCCACTCTTTTTACGTTGAAGAGGAGTTTGGGTTAAGCCTTGACAAAGACGAATTTCTCCATACCGAAAGGTGTATTTTAATTGACGAGAATGGCCACATTCGTGGAGTTTATAACGCAACCGTTGCGCTTGACATGGAAAGAATAATTGATGATATAGATTTATTATTGAACTGAAATAAGGTAAACTAAAGGTAAATTTTAACCATGGTTTGTCTTTTTTGAAAAACTTAACCGACCATTGCATATAGTTAATAACTATTAAACAATTTGAACAAAACGAAAAATGAATAAAACACTTGTTTACTTAGCAACCTGTATGTTGTTTCTATCAGCTTGTAAGGAAAAAGAAGAGGACAAACCCACTCCAAGCAACATTAACACAGTACCGGCATTTTATGCCCCAGCTACGTCTGACCAATATGGTATGAACGCCCCAGAGCTAACGCTAATAGCAGATCAATCTAATCAAATCATTATGCCTTGGGATCTGGATTTTCATCCAACCCGCGCAAATGAACTTTGGGTTATCAATAAAGGAACTGAAAGAACAGGTGGTAATACAGTTACGATCACAAACGCCGGACAAGCGAATCAAAGCACAGAAAGACGTCAAGATGGAAATGCATGGCATTTTATGGCGTTGCCATCATCTATGTCATTCAGTCAAGAGAATGGAAATTGGGCTACGGGAGCTGAAATACAAGACGCGAATCGTCAAGGTGGCACCTTTACTGGTCCTTCACTTTGGACTAGCGACATGAATGTGTATGCAAAACCTTCAGGCGGAAATGGAAGTCACTTGGATATGTTGCACGGAAGTCCTTACTCAAATGGTATTGAGGCAGATAAAGACAATGCCTTCTGGGTATATGATGGCTATAACGGACACATCTGTTGGTACGATTTTAAAGCGGACCATGGACCAGGGAATTCTGATCACGATGATGGGATTGTTCACAGATACAGAGAAATTTCAGTAAAACGACTTGACGGAGTTGCTAGTCATATGGTATTGGATAGAGAATCAGGGTGGTTATATATCGTTGATTCAGGTAATGCTAGAATCCTTAAAATGGACACAAAAACAGGATCTAAACTGAAGGACTTGGCGTTGTTTAATGAGCAATTGGCTCAGCATTGGGAAATGAGCGGAGTAGACTGGAAGGTGTTTACAAATAAGAATTTAAAGAAACCTGCAGGAATTGAATTAAGCAATAACGTGCTATACGTTTCGGATTTTGAAACTGGCGAGATTGTGGCATATGACATTGCGTCAGGCTCCGAGCTAGCGCGATTTGATACAGGTAAAAAAGGAATTATGGGGCTAAAAGCAGATGCTTCAGGTAAATTATGGTTTGTAAGTTCCATCACGAACCAGGTGTATCGTATCGATCCCAAATAGAATTTTTCTATCTACACTATTAGTTTAAAAGCCACTCAGCGATTCGTTGGGTGGTTTTTATTGACTGTGTTTTAGTCGTAAAAGATTCGTTCCACATTGTTATTAATTGCTGGAACAGTGCGGAGATATTCATAGATGCACGAAAGGTTCTGTCGCGTTAATCTTAGTAAATAGCGAAACGATTAATTTGCGACCATGAACTACAAACACCA
>JBLING010000096.1:0-8473 GCA_047639155.1 bacterium | reverse complement strand
TGATGGAGCAGGCATACCTAAAAAACAATTGGTTTACGACAACCAATGTTACGTTTTGTCTAGACAATTGGAGAAGCTGTTTAACCCTTGAAACCCTTGAAAAATGGTTAAGTGACGTACCAGAATCAAACAGTAGCCCACAGACAATAGGCATAATCATGGCCGGTAATATCCCTTTGGTAGGATTCCATGATTTGTTGTGTGTGATATGCACTGGACATAAAGCCAAGATCAAACTTTCAGATAAGGATGAAGTCCTAATGAAATATTGCTTAAAGGTATTAAATGAAGCCAATCCAACGGTATCTGAGTCTTACGAAATAGCAGAACGTGTGATAAAGCCAGATGCTCTTATAGCCACAGGTAGTAACAATTCAGCTCGATATTTTGATTACTATTTTAGGGATATGCCAAGTATTATACGTAAAAACAGGACTTCAATCGCAGTGATAACAGGTAAGGAAACAAAAGAGGAACTTACCTTATTGGCTGATGACATCTTTCAGTACTTCGGTCTAGGTTGTAGGAACGTCACCAAACTATTTATCCCAAAAGAGTATGATTTAATTCCGCTCCTGGACGCTACTGCCGGCTATGAAGACCTTGCAAATCACAATAAATACGCCAACAATACGACCTACCATCGTGCCATTTTCTTGATGAACTTAACGAAGCATCTAGATACCGGTTATTTATTGGTGAAAGAAGATGAGAATCTCCATGCACCATTATCCTGTTTGTTTTATCAGCATTACGAGACCAAGAAACAACTAGATGACTGGTTATTAGAGCATAAAGACGGAATACAGACCATAGTTTCTCACACCAACAAACCTGGACACATCCCATTCGGGTCTACACAAACACCTGGATTATCGGACTACGCAGACGGTGTAAATACGCTTGGCTTTTTGCTCAATTTGTAAACATTTAACAAATTTTTGTATCACCCTTTCAATGGTTATAATACATTTGAATATATGGAGCCGTTAGTTTCGACGAATTTTTTTTTCAAGGGGCAGAAAGATTTCTACCGCGGAAAAGTACGTGATGTATATAACATCAACGATCAATTCCTAGTTATGATTGCCACCGACCGCATTTCTGCGTTCGATCATGTTTTACCCGAGTCTATCCCTTTCAAAGGACAAGTCTTAAACCAAATTGCTTCTACTTTTTTGGATGATACGCGTCCTATTGTACCCAATTGGAAAATTGCAGAACCAGATCCACATGTAACTGTAGGATTAAAATGCACACCATTGCCAGTTGAGATAGTGATTCGAGGATACTTGGCAGGCCACGCTTGGCGCATATATCGTGATGGCGGTCGTGAAATTTGTGGCGTTACACTACCAGAGGGCTTAAAAGAAAACGACAAACTGCCTGAACCGATAATTACACCAACAACTAAGGAACGTGTAGGGCACGATCAAGATATTTCTATGGTTGCGCTGCATGAGCAGCGCATATTAAGGAAAAAGCAGATTGAAAAACTAGAACATTACGGCCTAGCTTTGTTTGAGGCTGGCTCGCAAAAAGCAGACTCTCAAGACTTAATTCTAGTAGACACAAAGTATGAATTTGGCGTTTACAACGATAAAATTGTGTTAATCGATGAGATTCATACGCCTGATAGTAGCAGATATTTCTATAAAGACACCTACGCCGCTATTCAATCTAAAGATCAGAAGCAACGTCAGTTATCAAAAGAATTTGTACGTCAGTGGTTGATTGAGAATGGATTCCAAGGATTAGAAGGCCAATTGGTTCCAGAGATGACACCGGTTTTTGTGGAAAACGTATCGGACAGATATGTTGAACTTTATGAACAAATTACGGGCAAAACCTTTGTAAAACGTGATTATACGGATATCACCGAAACTATCTCATCTGCGGTGGAATCATTTATTACAAACAATATGCAAGTATTATAAGATAACTTGGTATTTTCGAAGCACTTACACGTTTAGAAAATCTAAATTATTATGAAACAAATCCTTCTTATAGCATCCAGCATTTCGCTGATGTTTTCTGCCGCAAACGCACAAACTGTGACATCATATGCCGGCAAAGTAAACGCCGATCCAACAACAAACTATAGCAACAGCACCGCTTCTAATGCAGATGCTTATTTTTACGAGCCAAACGGTATTGCCTTTGATAGCAAAGGCAATATGTACGTTACAGAATCAAACAAGATTCGATTAATACTGGCTGGAAAAGTATATAACAGAAGTGGAAAAATTGGAGACCCAACGTTCTCGCTAGGATATTCTAATGGAACAGGAAATGCAGCTGCATATTACAAACCAAAAGCTGCGGTTTGCGATGCTTCGGGCAACGTTTTTATCGTAGATTCTGACAATCATGCTATCCGTAAAATGTCGCCGTATACCAACATTGGAAATGGACAAGCTGTAACAACGTTTGCAGGGGCCAACTCAAGCGGTGGCTGGGGAACTTCAGGATATAAAGATGGAAACACCACAAGTGCACGATTTGCTGAGCCAAAGGGTATAACCATTGATGGGAACGGCAATCTTTATGTAACGGATTTTTTAAACCATTGCATACGCAAAGTATCTCCATCAGGAGCAGTTATTACCTTGGCCGGTAAAGGAACTGAATACGGTAATAAAGACGGATCATCATCTGAAGCGCGTTTCGATTCTCCTTATGGCATTGCAATGCTTGATGCAAACAACTTGGTAGTTACAGATATCAATAATATTTCTATACGAAAAGTAAACATCTCGACAGGTGCTGTATCTACAATATGTGGTGGCGGGTTAGGATTTAAAGATGGTACGCTTGCTGAAGCCAAATTTCGTCAAATACGCGGTATAGCGGTAGTGGATGGTTTAATTTATGTGGTAGATCAAACTACCATCCGTTTAATAGACATAAGCAACAACACGGTTTCTACTTTTGCTGGCCTTTCTGGTGCAGTTGGAAATAAAGATGGAGTTGGTACTGAAGCTCGCTTTGGACTTTTAGGTGGACTTAGCTACGACGGTGGTAACGCTTTATTTGTGACTGATGTTTCCAATCATATCATAAAGAAAATTACGATTGACAACTTGGCTCCTAAGGCTGATTTTTCGACAACAAAGTCAAACATCGAGATTAACGAAGAAACTACTTTAACAGACATTAGTGGTGGTAAAGAAGCGACAAACCGCACTTGGTTGGTTGAAAATACAAATGGAAGTGCAAGTAACGTAGTGTTGGTACAAGGAGATTACAGCGCGTCAAAAGCAATTACGGTAAAGTTCACTGCAACAGGGTCTTACCGAGTTACATTAACGGTAACAAACGAATTTGGGACGGATGAAGTAACCAAAACGAACATATCTGTTAGTACGGTAGGTATTGTGGATATAAATTCAGCGTCTGGATTACAGATTTATCCAAATCCATCGTCCACTGGCATAATCAATCTGCATTTGGCATTAGGGTCTTTTGAGCACACCACAATTCAATTAATGGATCTCGGTGGAGCAATTATTCAAGAGTCCATCGCAGAAGCTGGCAGTCATTATCAAGTCAATATAACGCATGTGAGTAAAGGCATTTATTATCTAACACTTCGAGACAGAACTGGAGTGATAAGTAAAAAAGTCGTTATTCAGTAAGAAATATAAAATATAAATTGCAAGGCCTGGTTCATTGAACCGGGCTTTTTTTTGTCTCAAAAGTGGCCCTTTTGCATCCGTTTGAATAAAAATAGTATTATCCAATATTAATGATACCTTTGCACTTTATTTGGCAGAGCGGTCACCTAAGGCATGTTATGGTGTTCGTTCGATAAACGCACGGCGGTGCATTAACATTAACGAACAGTATGACAACTTTTAAAGAGGTTGGCCTAGAAGAAGACATTCTAAGAGCCATCCAAGACTTAGGTTTTGAAACACCTACTCCTATTCAGGAGAAATCTATCCCACAAATAATTGAAAATCAAGCAGATGTATTGGCGTTGGCCTCTACAGGAACTGGTAAAACAGCTGCATTTGGTTTGCCAATAGCTCAAAAAATTGACGTAAACAACCACAACGTTCAAGCGATTATATTAAGTCCCACACGTGAGTTGTGTAGACAAATTGCTTCGGACATTGAAACGTATACAAAATACAGAAAGGGTTTTAAATCAGTTTCAGTATATGGTGGTGCACCCATTGTAAATCAAATACGGGAACTAAAACGCGGTGCTCAGGTAGTAATTGGTACGCCTGGACGTGTAATTGACCTTATCAAACGAGGCAATTTAAAACTCGAAAACATCGAAATGCTCGTCTTAGACGAAGCAGATGAAATGTTAAACATGGGATTCAAAGAGGATTTGGATTTCATCTTAAGTAATACCCCAAGTCAGCGACAAACGCTTTTGTTTAGTGCTACAATGCCTCGCGATGTATCGCGTCTTGCTAAAAACTACATGAATAATCCTGTAGAAATAGAAACTGCAAGAGCGAATCAAAGTGCTGAGAACATTGAACACTCATATTACCTTGTAAATGCAAGTACTCGATTTGAAGCACTTCGTCGTATTGCAGATGTGAACCCAGACATTTACGGTATCGTATTCTGTAGAACACGTCGTGAGACACAACAAGTTGCCGATAAATTAATTAAAGGTGGCTACAACGCCGATGCTTTGCATGGAGATTTATCTCAAGCACAACGTGATCATGTTATGGGCAAGTTTCGCTCACAAGTACTTCAAATCTTAGTGGCTACAGATGTAGCGGCTCGTGGTTTAGATGTAAATAACATCACACACATTATCAACTACAACTTACCAGATGAATTAGAATCATACATTCACAGAAGTGGTAGAACAGCAAGAGCAGGTAAAAAAGGATCATCAATAGCACTCGTATCATCACGAGAACGCTCTAAAATCAAGCAATTAGAACGCAAAATTGGTAAGACTTTCGAAGCGAAATCAATTCCAAGTGGTAAAGAAATTTGTGGTAAACAACTTTTCAAATTGGTTGAAGACCTCAAACAAGTTGAGGTTGACAAGTCAGAATTTGAACAATACTTACCGGCCATTACTGCTGAGTTAGAAGGTTTTTCTCGTGAAGAACTCATCGAACGTTTTTTCTCAACCGAATTTAATCGATTCTTATCGTACTACAAGGATGCTGGTGATTTGAATATCAGCGCTAGTGCTAGAGACAACGATCGTCCTGAACGTGGACGTCGAGAGAGAGACGGTGGAAGAGATAGAGACGGTGGAAGAGATAGAGGAAGAGGAAGAGACGGTGACCGAGGAGGTCGCGAAAGATCTGAGCGTCCACGTAGAGAGCGAGATAGCTCAAAAACGAGAAGCAGAGGCGGAAGTATGGATTTCGAACGATTCTTTATAAATCTTGGACAAAAAGATTCACTTAACGCACAACGACTAATGGGCTTTATCAATGAGCAGCCTACTTTGGAAGGTGTTGGAATTGGTAGAATCGAAGTCTTAAAGACTTTTTCTTTTGTGGAAGTCGATAATAGTTTCACCAACGATGTTTTGAAGTCAATGAACGGCAAAGAGTTTCGTGGAAGAGAGTGTAACATCGAAGTTGCTGGAAATAAAGAAAATCCAGGACGCTCTAAAAGCAAAGACAAACGCCCTAGAGAACGCAGCCGACGTTAGGAATGTGTAACTCTTAGTGTTGAATGTTTTGTACAGTTCAACCTAATTGTTAATCGTTCATCGCTAATTTTGAGTTTTGAAACACTCCATTGACGTAAAAGTTGCTTCTTCACAGGAATGGGTAAAAACCGTCCTTGCTGATTTCCCATCATTTTTGCGAGACCATGCAGACTGCGAGCGTAAAGCGAGTGGTATGGCGTCTAGCTTTGTTGCGAAATATCCAGACCGTTCGGAGATTATACCCGATTTGATTGACATCGCAATCGAAGAGATGGAGCATTTCAAACAGGTGTATGATATCATGGCCGCTAAAGGTGTTTCCCTTAATCATGAGATTCAGAAAGATGTATACGTCAATCGGCTTATGAAGTTAGCTCGAGACGGCAGAGAAGAACGGTTTCTTGACAAATTACTCCTTGCCTCAGTGCTTGAATGCAGAGGGGCCGAGCGATTTAAGATGATTGCCGATGCTTTGACAGACCAAGAATTAAAGTCATTTTACAAAGCCTTATGGACAAGCGAAGCCAAACACGGAAACGTATTTGTAACATTTGCCCTTAACTATTTCTCAAGCGATGTTGTTTATGAGCGCTTGGAAGAACTTATGATAGCAGAGGCACGTATTTTACAAGAAATTCCAGTTAGGCCAGCGTTACACTAGATACCTTTCTTTAACAATTTGACTGTGATGTATTGCGTGACCAGCAATTATGAAGCCTTCGTTCTCCACACTAAGCACCATTCCATTTGCAAATCCTTCTCGCTTTAAATCTTTTTCAGAAAAACTTTTATACAAAAACAAGGTCGAAACTCGTATCGCGTGAAACTCGTCCCACAAGTCGGCAATGTTACGTTGGCTAACATCAACAACTTCAACATAGTGATTGTGATCGTATCCCGGAAGCTGAGTCATGTCCTTTCTTGCAAAACGCAAAGCGCGTTGGCTCAAAATACGTTCCGTGTCTATTAGGTGTTGCAGCGTCTGTTTTGGAGTCCATTTACCCTCTTCATAGCGATACTCTGCTTGTTCAGGCGATATCCCAACGAAAGTTTGCCGCATGTCCTCCCAACCCTCTTCTAATGCGTTATACACGTTAGTTGATATTACTTTGGTAACATATGGTTTAAAAAACTCAGGTATAGTCTCGATTAAAGGCATCTAAGAATTATTTTCAGTTATTTAATGAATAAACGTTATAGCAATAGATATGTTTTCTATCTTTTCCATTTCTTGATGTTTTAGTTTCACAACACCGAAATAGGTACCATTGGGATAATATTCGCCATTTTTTTGCTTTCCATCCCAACACTCCTCCACAGCGTTCTCCGTGCGAAAGAGTAATTCACCCCAACGGTTGTATACAAATAAGGCAACCGTGTAACACTCTGCATCTTTCATATCCAATCGGAAACAGTCATTTATTCCGTCGTCGTTTGGCGTAAACACATTGTATAAAAGCAATTCCCCTATAGATAAGTCCAAGGAGTCAACTTGTATTTCCTTTTGGAGTGGTTCTATTACTGTACAAGGCAATTCTGAATCTTCGTAGTTAAGCTTGACTTTTAAGGGACCGCTTGGAATGTCTGTAAGCTCAATTGATGTTTCGTTTTTAAATACTTCTCGTTGCTCTTCTATCTCCCACTCCCAATTCGAAGTTATATCATCCGTTTTGGTAACGACAACTACACTTGGGTCACAATTGTCTGGGAAAGTGTGCTCAAAAGCTGCATACTGCGTATCGGCTCCATGGATATCAAACTCCATAATCTTTATCGCGTCCAAAGCACATTTTGAAGAATCAGAGATGCGTAACGTAACGGTGTAATGTCCCGGTTTGTCGACGGTATAGCGGTTAATCGTAACATTGTGTTGCTCCCCCGCTCCCATCCCTAAGTTCCAATACCAATCTGCGGTTTTGTCACTTGAATTCACGATAAGAATTACTCCGCCTTTACAGGTGTCTTCCACTTCTACTGTAAACTCTGCGTTGAGTGCAATCACTCCACCAATTTCAACGTCTTTCCCAACGCTGTCGGCACATTGTGCATTTTTTGCCACTAACTTAATGGTGTAAACACCGCTATTTAGAAACTTAATTGTTGGGTTTTTATCGTTGGTGTTATGTACAATGTTGTTTTGCTTAGAAACAGTCCAGAAATATGCATCACCGTAACTCGAAGTATTGATTATATCGATTATTGAATCGGAACATTTGATTTCCGGCAATTCAAACTTTGCAGCAATTTTAATATCACATGCCAAAACGTTGAATTGGTAGTCCCGTAATGTTTCACCAATTCTAACACCACCTCTATATTCCGACACACGTATTCCGACCACATATTGTCCAATTTTATCCGGGACAACGGTCAGCCTTCCAGTTCTTCTGTCAATTTTTAGTTTCTCCGACCCTCCCATCAAATTAGATATGCCATAAGCTGACGTATAAGTCACATTGTCATAATCAGGATTTGAAGGCTGACTCGGTCGTGGAGAATTTGCATCTGCACCTTTAAAAGGAAGATACAAGTCGTATACAAGTGAATCACCATCTACGTCCGTTGCACTGTGGTCAAATACCAGCGGTGCATTGTTACAAAGGAAATTTGGCGGGCTGTCTTTAAAAACCGGGTTACTGTTTATACGCACAACATTTTCAGATGGGATTGTTGCGATCAAGGTCATTCCTGTGCCGCCTGGATCCACGAGATTGGTAATGGTATAGTTTCTACAACATCTTTGGAACGCAACGATAATGCCGTCTTTGCCAACATCTACCCTTTTTCGAAACGTATATTCATACCTATCAACACAAGCAC
>JBLING010000095.1:0-8646 GCA_047639155.1 bacterium | reverse complement strand
CGTAAAAATAGCGGCCAAACTCGAATACATCTCTCCTAAAGGCGTTGACGAACAAGGTGCAATTCAATTTGAAATCAAAGCTGCAATTATCAATACAAGTAACGTGTTTATACGTGCTGGATACAGCGCAAACGCTGATATTGTATTGGATCGAAAAGACAGCATATTGGTGATATCTGAGTCTCTTTTACAGTTTGACGAAATGAAAAAACCGTTTGTGGAAATAGAAACTGGGGATCAGCAATTTGAAAAAAGATCTGTAAAAACCGGAATCTCTGACGGTCTTTTTGTCGAGATATTTGAAGGTGTAACAATGTCGGATAAAATCAAGTCCAAACCACAAGAGTCTGATAAACCAGAAGAGAGCAAGCGATCTCGTGGTCGCGGAGGCAATCACTAGTCACTGAGGTTCTTCTCGTCCAATAAATTTCCCAGAATCAGGAAGTGAGTCCATTATTACACTACTGTCGTGCAACAAAAGCGCATCAAGATTAGGTTGGCCAGCATCTACCCAAGCCGTAAACCACAAACATCCAACTAAGTATATGCTTGATCGCATGCGTCTTTCTACCATGTTATTCAGCGCATAGTGGTAAGCAACACTGTATTTTTTGGAATAGGTCTTTATGGTCTGTTGTCCACGTTGTTCAAAGCTAAATTGTTGGTCTTCTCTTATTTTTGAGCGAACCATTATATCGAATTGTAGCACCGAATCTTTTGCAGCGAAACTCTCCTCAAATCTTGCCCAAACTGTAGTATGTAAATCTTCTATGTACTCAGCCTTTCCGACAAACAGGTCATAATCACCAATAAACAATTCCGGTAACCTGGATTCCCAAAATCCATGAATTCCATGCTGATCAGTATACTGTCCGTTATAATTGTGTGTACTGTGGAGTGGGACATGTAAGTCTCCAACATAGTGACCCAAATCGGCGCTCAGGCGTATAATCGATGCCACATCGCCCTGCATAAAAGCCTTTGTTAGCCACCATTTTACTTTAATTACGTGCCATGGAACAATGCCATGGCTCAGTATAGTGTCCAATCCATATCGGGTTACTGCAGAATCGAACTGCTTAGGCAACGTATCGAGTGGCACTTGTGATTCGTAGAAGTCCGCATCCAAATAATGACGCGGGGCCTCTGATTCTAAAATATACCTACGTTTATCTGCATTTACGGCCAATTCTACAATCTGGTTGATGTTTGTTTTGTAAAAGCCAAACATTTCATTCGGCAGCATGAAAACTGCAGCGTGGTTAATGGTTTTATGCCCGAAGAACCCCCAACTTTTTGCCAAAGGGGAAGAAGTGATTAAAAGTACAATGAGGCTTGCTAAACGAAACATTGATACGATAATGCAAAAATTAATTCAGAACGTGCATGGCGTTTCTCCCATTGGGTAGAATCAACCTCCTCTTGATTTACGGATTATCCTTATTGTCTTTTGGCTTGTAAGTAAAACGAAGGCCTGGGTGTTGTTGACGTTGCATTTCTTCACTGGCAAGTTTTTCGTTCTCCATATCTATCCACCATTGAGGAAGCTCGTCGTCTTCTTCATATGGGTCTGGGTCATCTTGAGGACCAATTTTGCGGTATAAAAAGGCAATTCCCAAGCCAGATAGGGCACCAAATAGGTGTCCTTCCCATGATATATTCATATCTCGAACCCAGCTGTATTGTGGGAATAATCCCCAGATCATACTGCCATACATAAAGACGAGTATAAAGGCTACAGCGGTGAGATGTTTGTTTTTACGGATGAAACCTGACGCCATCAGAAAGGCCACCATGCCATACACCAAGCCACTGGCTCCAATGTGTACAGTGCGTTCTTCACCAAGCAACCAAATGCCAAGACCACTTATAACCCAAATGCCAATAAATATGCGCCAGCTTTTTTGCTTGAAAAAGTGGAAGATAAACGAGGCAGATACTAAAAACGGAATTGTATTTGAGAATAGATGTGTGAAATCACCATGTAAGAAGGGCATCAAAACTATCCCAACAAGCCCTTTGATTTCATGTGGTTGAACTCCAAATTGATTTAGATGTAGTAAATAAGACTCGTTCGTAAAAAAGACCAGCCAAAAAAAGACAACAAACACCGACGGCCATAGTATGTCGTCAACAATTTGGGTCAGTAATTTAAACATGTATTATTTTGAATTAGAAGCGGTCCAACCATCGCTTTCAGCGATTTTCGACAGCCTATGTTCTAAAACGTCTAACGCTGAAGGATGTTCACCGGAGACAATAACTTTTTTATTTGTGTCCTTGTAAGTAAACTGGAAAACAGTACTTGGTAGGTCCGACACAGAGGCTGGATATTCATCTTTAAACGCTGCCCAAGAATACGTTGCTAAGTCTTCAAAAAGGGTCTTGGCCTCAACTTCAGAAAATTGTTTCGTGAAGGAGCCAATCTTATCGGTAAACCGTTCTCCTTCGAATGTAGCTAAACCGTTGCCGGTTATAGTCATTGTGTAAACTGGGCATGTGCCATAACAAACAGTACGGCTGAATACTACGCTTGCAATTTCGGGTACTTGATTTCGGTTCTTACAGGCAGATGCCGTCAGTAAAGAAACCCCCAATAGTATGACACTGAGGCGGTTCATATTTAATTCTTTGTTAAGTCAATTACAACTACACCAGGTTTGCTTTTGGTATCAAACTTGAAAAAAGTATCATTCATTGTAAGGTTTGAAGTGAAGCTCGTAACACTGTAGGTGGAATTGACTCCATTTTTATTCATTACCGACATGTTCACGACTTTGTGGGTCGCTTTGTCGATGTCTAACTTGACTTTGAAGTATGGCTTTGCTTTGTTTATTGGCGATAACTCAATTTTCTGAATTTTCTTTCCGCCAACGATAGTCTCACCAACGTATTTTGAATTAAATCCTTTTTGATAAATCGTAAAGATTTCCGCAGGGTTGATGTCTTGTGCATCAGGGTCAAACTTGGTGATCTGAACTTCGTTTTCTTCTTTGAAGTACGACCACATTGTTTTTCCATCACAGTAAATCTCCTGATCAGAAAGTGTTATTTTAAACTTCTTGCCTTTTAGATATAAGGTTCCGTTTTGTTTGATTTTTGATTTCGACTGCGTATTGATTATCGAAATTGAGAAACCAGCTTTGATGGTTTTGTAGGTTTGATACGTAGCACTTACAGTTCCCAATATCTTGTTTGCGGTTGCATCTTGAGCAGTTAACTTAGTCATGCTAAAGATAAAAATGGCAATCAAGGAAAATGTTATGGTGATGTTTTTTTTCATTTCAATATTCTTGTGTTAAATCAGAACAAGACTCAATAATTGTTGTAATTAAACTTGTGCAAATCTAAGCTTCGTTGTTCAAATACTGTTCCAAAGCGTATTCGTCTGGCAAAAGTACTGCACGCGCCTTACTTCCTTCGAATGATCCGACGATGTTTGCCCTTTCCAATTGGTCAATAATCCGACCAGCTCTGTTGTAGCCAATTTTGAGTCTTCGTTGCAACAATGAAGTACTACCCTGTTGATGTTGTACAACAATTCGAGCAGCATCTTCAAACAAAGCATCTTTATCATCATCGTCTAATGCCTCGGCATTTCCTGACGAATCTTCTTGAACTTCAGGAAGCATGTAAGCCGAAGAATAACCCTTTTGTTCGCCTATAAATGAAGTGATGAGCTCAACTTCGGGTGTATCCACAAATGGACATTGTAGTCTAATAATATCGCTACCATTTGAATACAACATATCGCCTTTACCAATTAATTGATCTGCTCCGTTGCCATCTAATATTGTTCTAGAGTCAATTTTAGAAGTTACTCTAAAGGCAATACGCGCTGGGAAGTTCGCCTTAATGGTTCCTGTGATAATGTTCACTGATGGACGTTGCGTTGCAAGAACCAGATGAATTCCAATGGCTCGAGCCAACTGTGCCAATCTGGCAATAGGATGCTCCACCTCTTTCCCTGAAGTCATGATTAAATCTGCCACTTCGTCAACAACTACAACTATGTAAGGTAAAAACCGGTGCCCTTCATTTGGGTTTAGTTTGCGTTTTTGGAACTTTGCATTGTACTCTTTTATATTCCGCACCATGGCATCTTGGAGCAATGCATAACGATTGTCCATCTCAATACATAAACTGTTTAAGGTTTGAACAACAAGTTTATTGTCGGTAATGATAGAATCTCCTTCGCCAGGTATTTTAGCCAAATAATGGCGCTCTATACGTTGGTATAAGGTCAATTCAACTTTTTTAGGGTCAACCAAAACAAACTTCAACTCGGCAGGATGTTTTTTGTACATCAACGACACCAACAGTGCGTTTAATCCAACTGACTTTCCTTGCCCAGTTGCTCCGGCCATTAACAAGTGTGGCATTCTCGCAAGGTCAGCGATATACACTTCATTGCTTATAGTTTTGCCCAAACAAATCGGTAGGTCAAGCTTTGATTCTTGAAACTTCTTACTAGCAATACCAGATCGCATTGAAACAATTTCTGGAGATTGGTTTGGAACTTCAATCCCAATGGTGCCTTTACCCGGGATGGGTGCAATAATGCGTATGCCTAAAGCCGCTAAACTTAGGGCGATATCGTCTTCAAGGTTTTTGATTTTGGAAATTTTGACACCAGGCGCGGGTACGATTTCAAACAAAGTGACGGTTGGACCGATAGTCGCCTTTATCTGTGATATTTCAATTTTGTAATTTCTTAAGGTTTCGACAATAAGGTCTTTACTCCGTTTTAAATCGCTCTCGCTGACTTCTACTTTTTGGTCAGCATATTCATTTAGGAAAGTAATATTCGGAAACTTGTATCCCGGCAAATCGAGTGTAGGATCATATTCTGTATCCAACCCCTGTCTGCCTATTTCCTTTTCGCTTAGTTCCTCTTCCTCTTTTGTTTCTTCAATTTTTAGATCTAAGTCAGGATCAACTTTTTTTGTAACATCTTTTTTCGGTTTGATAATTTCAAAATCGTCGTCCGCGTTTTCTGTTGAGGTTTCCGCGTCAACTTCTTCTTTTTTAGGCTCTATGTCGAAGTCGATGTTGTCTTTGCTGAAAAGTGTTTCAGTTGGTGGTGAATAGTCGTCATCATCAATATGAGATTCAATAGATTGTTGTGCTTTCTTCTCTCGAACTGATTTCACTTTCTTGCCAAACCAATGATACAAATCAATGTCGAAATTCCAGATGAGCACACTTGCGAGATAGGCAAGTAGTATAAGAATTACACCAAAAGCGCCAACCATTGACGAAAGCCATTGGTATAGGCCATACCCAAATACACCAGCCAAGTTTGGATATAATTGATGGAATATCAATCCTATAAATACACTGAAAAATGTGATTATGAGTAAGGTGTATTTAAGGGCAACATAAATGTTAAAGGTTTTTGAGTTGGTATAGATTCTGAGCCCTATTACTGCAACAAGATAGGGCAGGGTAAAGGCAGTTAACCCAAATCCAGAATACATAAGTTGAAAGGCGAGTTTGGCACCAATTAGCTTCATCCAATTTTTGGTAGCGCCGTTGTTGTTCCTAAAATACTCGGCACTTCCCGAAACAGCACTGTCATCCATTTTCCACGTAAACAAGAAGGATAAGAATGCTAAAAACATGAATATGGCGAATAGGCAGATGATGCCTCCAACTATTTTCCGGGTACGAGGGTCGCGTAGCAACAGGTGGTGAAAGAATCCCGTACTCGATTTTTTGCTCTTTGTTTTTCGTTTTGTTACCTGCTTTTTAGCCATTCAACTCTTTTAACCCTAACACACAAAAATAAACGGCGAAACCCTCTTTTGATTGTGGAGTCCTGTGATTGTCCTGTGGACAATCAATATATTTCGAACGTTTGACCCTCTTCAGCGATGTGTGTGTTCTCAAAATGCTGTCTGGCTTCAGCAAGATGACCCTCTGTGCTGTGATACCGAGATGAAAAATGACCAATAAGTAGTTGATTTACAGACGCCTTTTGGGCAAATTCGCCTGCTTGCAGTGCTGTGCTGTGTTTTGTCTTGATTGCCCTGTCTATTAAATTATGCAAGTAAGTAGCCTCGTGGTAAACTGTGTGGCAATGGGCAAATTCAGTTGCAAGCTCGGGCTGATAAAGCGTGTCTGTTATATATCCATACGTTATAGGATTTGGTGGGAAATACGTTAAAAGTGAATTGTTTATCGTCTGACCTAGTTCGTCCGTATAATCTTCACCTGCTTTAAGATTTGGATAAACCGATATAGGAATTGAGTGTGATTCGCATGCTGGTTGATTGATGCTGCGCATCGTAAAAACTCTTTCAATTATATACGCAAAACAAGCAATGCGGTGTGAAACGGGTATTGCTTTTATGGACAGCCTTTCAGTATCAATTGTGTGCTGTTTTTCTCCAGCTAACTCAACGAAGTCAATCTCAAAAGTTTGATGTGCGTCGCTTACTTCTGTATATACTGTGTAAAGTCGTTGTAGACCGCTGGGAGAAACAATGGTGATTTTTGATTTCCGCCCATTTAGTGCCATCGTATTTAACAATCCCATTAAACCCAAAAAATGATCACCGTGCAAGTGCGATATCAGTATGTACGTGATTTTTTGATAGTTAATTCTGTTGAGAATTAATCTTTTTTGTGTCCCTTCTCCGCAATCTAATAGCACTTGATCTTGCTCAAGTTTGAAATGCTGTCCGCTCTGATTTCTGGTTTTGGTGGGAGCTGCTGAATTGTTGCCTAGAATAGTAAGTTCTGCGTACATAACGCAAGAATAAACGTTTTGAATTCGAAAGCCAATTTCAAAAAAGTATTTATAAATAAAGGATTTATTCAATATTTGCAGCTATGGGTAAAACAGCATTAATTACAGGAGCAACATCAGGGATAGGAGAAGCAACAGCCGAACTATTAGCCCAAAATGGATTTGAACTTGTTCTTACGGGAAGGCGACAAGATCGATTGGATAAGTTAAAACAGCGGCTTAGCACGGAATATGGGACCACAGTTTCAACGCTTTGTTTTGATATAAGAGACTACAATTCTGTTAAAGCCAATATTGAATCATTAAGCGGTTCTTGTACTACCATTGATGTTCTTGTAAACAATGCGGGTTTAGCGAGTGGGTTGGATCAGATTCAAAACGGCGATATTGAAGACTGGAATAAAATGATTGATACCAATGTGAAAGGATTGCTCTACATGAGCCGTCAGGTCATCCCATTAATGATTGAACAAGGTTTTGGCCACATTGTCAACGTAGGCTCAATAGCGGGCAAGGAAGTTTATCCAAATGGCAATGTGTATTGTGGAACCAAACATATGGTGGATGCGTTAAACAAAAGTATGCGACGTGAATTGGCTGAACATGGGATTAAAGTGTCTGCTGTAAATCCAGGGGCAGTTGAGACTGAGTTTAGTCTTGTCCGATTGCATGGAAATGAGGGAAAAGCAAAAAAAGTGTATGACGGCTTTGAGAATCTTGTTGCTGCAGATATCGCGGACGCAATTTTATACATAATAACCAGACCCGAACATGTCAATATAAACGATATGATTATTATGCCAAAGGCACAACCTGCTGCAGGAAGTATAATTCGGAATAAAGGATATTAATATCCTACTGCGCCAGTTAGAGCCAAATCACGACTGTGCATTACCATCACTGGTACTACACTGTTGTTTACGATGTCCTGAGAGTAAGATCCCATAATTAAACCTTTGCTTTCAGTATCGGCCATTATCATTACTAAGCCAGCTCTAATTTTTTTGGAGTATTCCAAGATGTTTTGGGTCACGTCTCCACCAAATTGAGTGTCATAAGAAGTTTTTATTCCACGTTCATGAAGATACTTCTCCGTTTGGCGTCCATATGCATTTAGCTTTGCTTTTGTAGTACTGTCGGTACTTTTAGTTGCAGAAAAGATATGTACAGTTGCGTCAAATGCTTTTGCCATCATCGCTGCGTATGGTACCTTTTGTCGTGTAGTTTCGTCATTATCCAGGGGAAGTAGGATGTCGGTTAATGGTACTTCCTTGGTGGTCTCTAGTATTGTAATAACTGGGCAGTTGGCTGTACTGGCTACCCGGAAAGCGTTACTGCCAATCCAGAAAGGCTGCCAACCACTGTTTCCGTGGGTTCCAATAATCACCATGTCGGCTCCAATTTCACGTTCGAGAGTAGTAATTTCAGTATAAACTTTACCGGTCTTTATTAAAAACTCAATGTCCATATTGTGCGATGTGCCATATTCTTGCACAGCCTCTTGAATAACACTAGGGTCGGCTTTTCCTTCATGATACACATAAACCGCATGTAATTTGGCATCAAATCGCTTTGCGGTATCTGCCGCTTTATGTAACGCGATTTTTGCTGATCTGGAATTGTCGAAACCGACTAAGATGTTTTTAATTTGAAAATCCATAAGCACTACTACTATTTGGTAACGAATATAAGATATCGTCAGAATAAAAACAATCCAAATTTTTAATATGCATTACAAAATGTGAGGCCACTTATTATTGGTTAAGTATTGGTAATTAGGTAGTTGCCGCTTGCTAGGTTGATTCGTAATGTCCATAAACACTTCGGACGAATGGTCCATTTAAGAAAGCATCCTTGTCAATATCCGTTTGATATATAACACCCGACTTATT
>JBLING010000094.1:0-8730 GCA_047639155.1 bacterium | reverse complement strand
TCGAAGGACTTGACGTCTTAGTTCTAGATGGACTAACCGTACGACTTGGTGAAGACGATCGTGATGGCGACGTAGTTCTCGATGGTGTCGACTTTCTAGTACGCGTCGGAGTAGTGGAACGAGTCGGACTCGTTGTCTTAGATCGTTGTGTATTTGATCTAGAAGGACTCGTTGACCTAGAAGGACTGGTAGTTCTTGAAGGTGACGTTATTCTCGACGGAGTAGACGACCTTGTTGGAGAAGTTGTTCTTGTTGGGGTACTTCTTCTACTAGGCGAAGTGGTTTCAGTGCGCTGGGTGTTTGACCGTGTAGGACTCGTGCTTCTAGAAGGTGCGGTTGTTCTTGTAGGAGTTGTGGTACTGGTTGGCGCAGTACTTCTACTTGGCGTTACTGATCGAGTTGGCGTTGTATTCCGATTTGGTGACGTTGTACTACTTGGTGAAGTTCGGGTAGGCGCGGTATTTGATCTAGTCGGTGTCGTATTGCTTCCCGAACTTCTTGTGGGTGTTGTTCTTGGTTGCGTTGTGTTGTTCGACCGAGACGGAGTGGTGCTCTGACCCGGTGTTGTACTCCTTGTACTTGAACGCGTTGTTCTTGTTGGAGTTGAAGTTGTTGTGGTATTAGGTTGTGACCTTTGCTGAGGAGTTTGACGTGTACTCGACCCGCTTGACTGTCTAATTGTAGTTCCAGATGTAGGACCTTGACTAAGTGTTGTTGAAGCGCTGCCGCTTCTTGGCACTTTTTGTCCGCCTGAAGACGTTTGGGTAACCCTTCCAGAGCCTTGACCCGGTGTTTGGTCAGATGTTACATCTCCTTGCTTTCGTACGCCAGATCCTGTTGGTACTTCCATTTTCCCTGAACTTCTTGGTTTAACTTGAGTTTGTCTGCCTCTTGTTGGAGAATTCGTTCGCACTGTTTCTCTAGGTCTATTGACCTTGCCGGTATATGTGCCGCCATTGTTGCCACCTGAATAGGTTCCACCAGAGTTGTTTCCGTTATTATAATTTCCTCTATTCCAATTTCTATTTCTGTAACCTCCGTTATAGCCGTTATTGTAGTAATTGTTGTTTCCATAATTCGTATAGCCAAAGTTGTTATATCCGTTGCCATATGAATTCCATCCATTATTGTAATTATTCCATCCAAAGCCGTAACCATAAACAGGAGTTGGATAACATGTCCATCCTTGATTCCAGCCATTATTCCAACCACCGTTCCAGCTATTATTATAACCGCCATACCATCCACCTCTGTTTGAATAGCCTACATAAACATTTGATCTATTCCAACGATTGTACCTGTAAGGACGGTTGTTGTAACCCCAATTATTCGTGTACCCATATCCGTATGGGTTGTAGTAATCCCATGAACTGTAATATCGATTGCCATATTGACCTCTTCTATTATTCACATAAGACCCATCGTCATAACCGTCATAATATCCATCCGTATAACCGTCATAAAAATCATCATTCTGTCCACTTAAGCGATTGAAATGATCTTCATATGAAAACCCATCAGCGGCATATCCGGATTCATCATCAGTATAAACCGTTTCTGTTTCTTCCGAATATTCCTGATTATTATAGACGTCTTGTTCGTCAGTATAGGTGTCTGTTTTTGTGTATTCAACATCTACTTTTTTAGACTTATTTTCATAGGATTCTATTGGAGAAGCATCGGTAATAACTTCTTGATTATCGTTTACCTTTTCATCACTTGGAGAATAATAGATATCATCCACCACTGTGGTTTGGCCTGCGTTAGTGCCTTGTAATGAAGCACATGAAGTCAACATTAGGCCGATTGAGATTGCGTAAAGTATGGTTTTCATAGGCGTATTAAATTAATCAATTTATTTAAATGGGAGAAGTTCTAACTTTGTCCCCTCAACCTATATAGGCAAAGAGCATTCCAAAGTAAAATACAAAATGGCGTTTGATAGAGTTTCACGTGAACAAGACTACTCAAAGTGGTATAATGATCTAGTTGTTAATGCAGACCTTGCTGAGCATTCAGCAGTGCGTGGATGCATGGTTATTAAACCTTATGGTTATGCCATATGGGAAAAAATGCAACAGCAACTGGACAAAATGTTTAAGGCCACTGGCCATTCAAATGCATACTTCCCATTATTCGTTCCAAAGAGCTTATTCGAAGCAGAGGAAAAAAATGCGGAAGGGTTTGCCAAAGAATGTGCAGTCGTAACACATTATCGGTTAAAAACAGACCCAAAAGACAGCAGCAAGCTGATTGTAGATCCTGACGCGAAGTTAGAAGAAGAGTTAATCGTAAGGCCGACTAGTGAGGCTATTATTTGGAAAACATATAAGGGTTGGATTCAATCATATCGTGATTTACCAATTTTGGTAAACCAATGGGCGAATGTTGTTCGATGGGAAATGCGAACCCGCCTTTTCTTGAGAACCACCGAGTTTTTGTGGCAAGAAGGTCATACTGCTCATGCCACAAAACAAGAAGCAATTGATGAGACTAGACAAATGCTTGATGTCTATGCCACGTTTGCAGAGGAATTTATGGCCACTCCGGTCATAAAAGGTACCAAGAGTGAAAATGAGCGCTTCGCAGGGGCTGTTGATACATTATGTATTGAGGGGTTGATGCAAGATGGGAAAGCATTGCAAATGGGAACGTCACATTTCTTAGGTCAGAATTTTGCTGAAGCATTTGACGTGAAGTTTACGACTAAAGAAGGTAAACAAGAATATGTTTGGGCAACCAGTTGGGGGGTTTCTACGCGATTGATGGGTGCACTTATTATGACACATAGTGATGATGAGGGTCTTGTACTTCCTCCTAATCTAGCTCCAATACAAGTTGTAATTGTACCAATATATAAAGGCTTGGAACAGCTTGAAGAAATTTCAGAAAAAGCACTGGAGATTAAGGCTGCATTAGAGGCAAAAGGTTTTGATGTAAAGTATGACAATCGTGATACGCACAAACCAGGATATAAGTTTGCTGAATGGGAACTTAAAGGAGTTCCTGTACGAATAGCAATTGGGCCAAGAGATCTTAAGAATGGATCCGTGGAAATTGCCAGACGAGACACAAAAGAAAAAGAGACGTTACAAATTAGTGATCTACCGAACAAGGTTGAACATTTGCTCACATCAATTCAAGAAAATCTATTCTTAAAAGCCAAAACCTTTCAAGATAACCATATTACTTTGGTGAATACATGGGATGAGTTTAAAGATGTTTTAGACAATAAAACTGGATTCATTTCGGCGCATTGGGATGGGACAAGTGAGACAGAGGAAAAGATCAAACAAGAAACAAAAGCAACAATTCGGTGCATTCCGTTTGACTCTAAAGAAGAAATTGGTTCCTGCGTTTTTACAGGTAGTCCATCGAAAAAACGGGTTCTCTTTGCAAAAGCTTATTAATTTATTCGTATTTTAAGTGCATGGAAAATTTCGTTTTATTACATACGTATTTCAACACTTTAGATGCGCATAATGCGAAAAATCATCTGGATAGTTGTGGGATATTCTCTCAAATAATGGGAGATATTAATGCCACAACTTATAACTTTTTTACACAAGCAAATGGGGGAATAACTTTATATGTATACAAAGATGACTACAACAACGCACTCAAGTTGTTGGATTTATCCGATTAGCTAGACTAACTTCGCTGAGTGAAAATTAATACCCGCGACAGTTTACAATTTCTTAAGACACTTCGTGTTAAACGGGTGGTTAATATTTTTAAGATAGTTGGTAGTTATTTGGTCTCTAAAGTAACGGGTGAAAACAGACATTCTGGTTTACCAATAGCAGTCAGTATTGAACCCACAACATCATGCAATTTACGTTGCCCTCAATGTCCAAGTGGACTAAGGGAATTCACAAGAGATACTGGTATGTTAGACGTCTCTTTAAACAAAAAGATTATTGATGAGTTAAAGGACACGCTCACGTATATAACGTATTACTTCCAAGGTGAACCTTACTTAAATAAATCATTTTTAGACATGGTGTCTTATGCCTCCAGCCACAATATTTATACTGCAACGAGCACAAATGCACATTATTTGACCAAAGATGTGGCAGAGGCCACTATTAAATCGGGGCTGAAGCGATTAATAATTTCTGTAGATGGGACGACCCAAGAAAGTTATGGGAAATATCGCATTGGAGGAAAGTTAGACAAGGTATTGGAAGGCACACAAAATATAGTAGACGCGAAGAAAAAAGCAGGAAAGGGGCCTCATATAATTTGGCAATTTATTGTGTTTGGACACAATGAAAATGAAATAAAAGAGATTAAAACCTTAGCCAAAAATTATGGTGTTGATGCACTTGGAATAAAGACTGCACAAGTGTACGATTTTACCACGAATATTAACTTAATACCTGATAATGAGACATATGCGCGCTATACGAAAAAGGGAGATCCTAAAATAAAGAACAAATTACTGAACCATTGTTGGCGCCTTTGGCACAGTTGTGTTATTACGTGGGATGGGAAAATAGCACCTTGCTGTTTCGACAAAGACGCCTCACACCAATTCGGTGATTTACGTCAATCTTCCTTCGTTGATATCTGGAAAAATTCAGAGTATAACGCCTTCCGAAAATTGGTACTTAAGTCCCGAAAAAACATCGACATCTGTCAGAACTGTACAGAGGGAACTAAGATATGGGCTTAGATTGTAACCCTCGGATTGTCAAATAAATAAAAATAAAATCAATTTTTTTTTTATTTCTGTAAGAACGCTTAATATTGTTGTGTGAGATTTATATGACATTACATGTAAACTCTAGTAAAACTTTATTGAGAAAACTAAAAAGAAATGAATAAGAAAATCTTTGTTTCCTGTGCTATCTTGGCACTATCATTAATTGGGGTTGGAGACGTTGTCGCCCAAAACTATATGCACAAGTTTGGGTTTGAGATTAATGGTGGACTTAGAGAATACGGAGGGGATCGTGGAACACGATACTTCCTAGCGGAAAGACCAGATTATCAAGCTGTTGGTGGCTCTTTCGGATATTATGTCAACCCTTCTTTCGATGCGATTATAACAGGATCGGTAGGAGAATTAGGACATCGTGACGATAGTTACCCAAGAAAGCTTGGTTTTACAGCTCAAGTTACTGACCTAACACTTGGATTACGCTTCAAATTTACCAATGGTAAAATTATGAAGGAAGACAGTCGTTTTAGACCCTTCTTAAATGCAGGTTGGGGCGGTATGCAGTCAATTTCTAGAATTATTCACGAACAACCGGGGTATGACGAAAACTTCGTTAACAACAGATCATGGATTTCTGCGCACTGGAATGCTGGTGGTGGTGTACGTATCGGGATAACCGACTTTCTGGATATTACGCTACAGTCTAGTTATAATTATTCATACGATGATAATTATGATGGCTTACCATTTTCTTTAAGTAAAGTTAAATTAAATGCCCTTCATGATGCTTTCTTATATCATTCGGCTGGTATTGTTATCAACTTTGGTGATAATGAAGGTGCTTACCAATTCAATCATGACGAAGAAGTTCCAAAAGAACTTGTTGCTAAAGTAAATCTAGCCGCCAAAAATATTCACTTCGAAACGGCTAGCTCAACAATTAAAGAAGAAAGTAATGCTGACCTAGACTCTATCGTTAACATTTTACTTGACAACCCAACGATAAACGTTTACGTTGAAGGTCATACAGATAATGTTGGAGCACCAGAAGATAATTTAAGTTTGAGTCAGCGTCGAGCAGACGCAGTGCAAGCTTATTTAGTTGCTAAAGGTGTGGACGCTACAAGACTTTCGTCTAAAGGTTATGGTGAAACTCAACCAATAGCCGACAATAGTACACCTGAAGGTCGTGGATTGAACAGACGTGTTGAGGTTAAGCTTTATTACAGAAAGTAAATCTTAAATGATATAAAAAAAAGAGCCATCAAATGATGGCTCTTTTTTTTTGTCTTATAACATTTTTTTCAATGCCGTTATTTCGTCCCGGAAACGCGCGGCTTCGATAAAATCTAGGTCTTTAGCAGCCTTCTTCATTTTACGTTTGTTCTGTTCAATGGCGGCTTGTAATTGGTCCTTAGACATATATTTATAAACTGGGTCAGCTGCAAGGCTAACATCGGCATCATTAAAATATGGTTTGGTATCTCGATTTGTATTTCTATCTGCAACCGACGTTTGATTTAATATATCTTCTTTGCTTTTGTATATGGTTTTTGGTACAATTCCGTGTTTAGTATTGTGTGCAATCTGAACTTCCCTTCTTTTGTTGTTGTCATCAATGGTCTTTCGCATCGAATCCGTTATTCGGTCTGCATACATTATTACTCTCCCATTCTCGTTTCGAGCTGCCCTACCTATGGTTTGAGTTAAGGATCGATGAGAACGTAAAAAACCTTCTTTGTCTGCATCCAATATCGCAACCAATGAAACTTCAGGAAGGTCCAATCCCTCTCTCAACAAATTCACGCCAACCAAAACATCATAAACACCTAGACGTAAGTCGCGTAGAATTTCTACACGATCTAAGGTTTTAACTTCTGAGTGAATGTATGTGCTGCTCACATTTAATCGCCGTAAATATTTGTCCAATTCCTCCGCCATGCGTTTTGTTAATGTTGTAACCAAAACCCGCGTTCCTTTTTTTATTTCATTATCGATTGCCTCTAATAGATCATCTACTTGGTTTACGCATGGTCTTACTTCTAAAACTGGATCCAACAAACCTGTTGGGCGAATTACCTGCTCCACAATAAGTCCTTCAGATTCCATTATTTCGTAATCTGCAGGTGTAGCGCTAACGTATACAATCTGGTTAACCATTTGCTCAAACTCATCGAATTTCAATGGCCTATTGTCCATTGCTGCAGGAAGTCTAAAACCGTAATCAACCAAGTTAATTTTTCGGGACCTGTCACCTCCATACATGGCTCTAACTTGGGGCAAGGTGACATGACTTTCGTCAATAATCATTAGAAAGTCTTCCGGAAAATAATCGATAAGACAAAATGGTCGAGTACCAGGTAATCTATCGTCCATATAGCGACTATAGTTTTCAATACCACTACAGTACCCTAACTCCCGAATCATTTCAAGATCATAGGTCGTTCTTTCTTCAATTCTTTTGGCTTCTAATGGTCTTTCATTAGCTTCAAAAAAGGCCACCTGCTTTACCATATCATCCTGGATGTGTTTGATGGCATTGTTTAACCTTTCCCTTGGCGTTACCCACAAATTTGCTGGGAATACCGTCGCCGTTGTAAGATCTTCCATCGTTTTACCCGTATTTGGGTCAATGAAAGCAAGTTCTTCAATTTCGTTACCGAAAAAAGTTACACGCAGCGCATGATCTTCGTACGCCAAGAAAATATCTACATTATCTCCCTTTACACGAAAAGTGGCGCGTTTAAAGTCTGCTGTTGTTCGTGAATACAGGCTCTCGACTAAAGAATATAAGAGCGTGTTTCTACTCATTTTTTGTCCGACCTCTAGCCGAATAATACTTGATTCAAAATCATTTGGGTTTCCAGCACCGTAGATGCAGCTGACAGAGGCCAGTACTATAACGTCTCTTCGTCCACTGAGTAATGCTGAGGTCGCAGATAGCCTTAGTTTTTCTATTTCGTCATTAATCTGTAGGTCTTTCTCTATATATGTATTTGTAGTTGGCAAAAAAGCTTCTGGCTGATAGTAATCATAGTACGATACAAAATATTCTACGGCGTTATCAGGAAAAAACTGTTTGAATTCACCATAGAGTTGGGCAACAAGCGTTTTATTGTGACTTATTATTAAGGTAGGTTTCTGAACTTGTTGAATAACATTCGCCATTGTGAATGTTTTACCAGAGCCAGTAACACCAAGAAGTGTTTGGCTTTTGATACCCCCTTCAAGTCCTTCTACAAGTTGTTTTATCGCTTCGGGTTGATCCCCTTTTGGTTCAAATGTAGAACTGAGTTGAAATGGCATTTTGCAAAAATAGCATCATGTCAAGCAATTCAATTCTAATTTTTAAGAAGCGCAAGAATTTCTTCTACTATTACTCGGTCGTTCGAAAGTCGTGGCACCTTGTTTTGACCGCCAAGTTTGCCTTTTGTCTTAAGCCATTTGTAAAACGTGCCTTGCTTACAGACTTGAATCTGAGGTGGTTTTAAGGCCAAGTCCCCTGCCCTTTTTGCTTCGTAATCAGAATTAACAGACTGTAGCAAAAGGTCTAACTCATATCTAAATTGTCCAAGGTTCTCAGGCTCTTTATCAAATTCGATCAACCATTGATGACACCCTGATTTGTTATTTTCAAGATAAACTGGGGCAGCGGTATACTCCTTAATTGTTGCATTGGTTCTTTTACACGCTTCAGCCATAGCCACTTCCGCGTTATCAATCATGAGTTCTTCACCAAAAGCATTGATAAACAATTTTGTTCTGCCTGTTAACCTGAACCTAAAAGGATTGATACTCGTAAACATAATGGTATCGCCCAATATATAACGCCATAACCCGGCATTTGTAGTAATCACAACTGCATATTGCTTGCCCAACTCCACTTCGTCCAACGTTTTTGTTGTGGGCTCTTTTTTTCGATATTCAGACATTGGCATGAATTCATAATAGATACCATAGTCCATCATAAGCATTAAGTCGCCTCGAGGTTGAAGCGTATCTTGAATACCAAAAAACCCTTCCGAAGCATTATACGTCTCCATATAGTTCATAGAAGTAGAAGG
>JBLING010000093.1:0-8758 GCA_047639155.1 bacterium | reverse complement strand
GATTTCAGATTGACTTTCTAAAACATTGAAATTAGAAGTATCAATGTTGAGCACGTGCAATGAGTTTGGGACAATAAGGAGGGTATCAATTACAGTTGTGTCAGAGGTGATAAGCACTCGTTTCTCTCGTAACGTCGATAGTTCTTGTGCATCAGCTCCTACAGAAACCAGCAATACTGCAATAGCGATCCAAACAATTCGAAGAGACATCAAATAATTAACTGACCAAAGGTAGGAAAAGTATGTCTGTTGTGTTTGTTAACTGTCTGAATTTTAGTGCAAACACTGCGCGTTGCGTTGCCTGATTGCTTCGTATATCACAACGGCCGCAGATGTGGAAACATTCATTGAATCTGCTTTTCCGCGCATTGGAATTTTAATGCATTGATCTGCATTTTCAACCCAATGTGACGTGATGCCATTTGCCTCTGAACCCATAACAAGTGCTGTGCTACGCTTCATGTCAACATTAAAGTGAGGCTCTGTCGCATTTAAATACGTACTGTAGATATTGAATTGCTTTTCACTTAGATATGACAACGTTTCATCGTTTGATGCAATAGCGAATGGAACGGTAAACACTGTTCCTAGGCTTGCACGTATAACATTCGGATTGTAAAAGTCGGTGTTGGCATTTGTAATGATTACAGCGTCAATCCCTGCTGCGTCTGCAGTTCTAAAGATAGCGCCTAAATTTCCTGGTTTCTCAATCGCTTCCAGCACCAAAACCAAAGCGTTAGAGGCGAGTTCAAGTCGTGCTAAATTGGTATTAAATAGAGGGAAAACTGCAACTACATTGGCTACCGAATCTCGGTAACTGATTTTGTCGAATACATCGTTGTCAAGTTTATATACGTTTGTGCCCTCTAAACGCGTAATAAATTGTTGAAGCGCCTCGTTGTCCCAATGCGGATTTAAAAGAGCCTCGACTGGCTGTAAGCCAGCTTCCAATGCCATCTCTACTTCCCGAATTCCTTCAACTAAAAACTGGCCATGTAAGTCCCGCCCTCTTTTTTTGTTAAGGGCTATCACCTTTTTAATGGTCGGGTTTTTTATGCTGGTCAATGGCGTCATATTTTTAGTATTAACTCAATTGATCTAGTCTACGTTTTTCGGCATCAGATAAATTCTCATACCCGATTCGATTCACTTTGTCCAACAAATGGTTAAGTTCTGCTTCTCGACTTAAAGATTTTTTATTGGTACTATTTGTAGAGTCTTTCTCCTTCCGTTTGGTTAGTGGGTTATTGCGCCAATCAATTTTACCTGCAAGTATCCATTCGGAATGATACGCTATTAAATAAAGGAATATGACAGTCGGAATTAGCATTCCCCCAACTATGAAATAGTTAAACTCGTATTGGTTGAAAAAATATAGAACGGTAATTAGGAGCCCGCCAATTGCACCCCCTAAGTGTGCTTCATGACCAATATTACCAGTCTGTTTTCGTATCCCGAAAATGGTATAAAGGATGTATACAATACCGAATAGCCATCCTGGAATTATAAAGTAGATTAGAAGTCCAGGGTAAAATATAATTGTTGAATAAATGATGCCACTGACCGCACCTGAGGCACCAATCGCACTGTAATTACCGTGGTTTCTATGTAGATACAACGCCAATAAATTCCCAGTTAGTAAACTACCTACATAAACGATAATAAATTCAATTGGCGACATAGTTAGTGCTAAAGCTTCACCAAACATGTAAAAGGTGAACATGTTAAAACCAAGATGGGTATAATCCGCGTGCAGAAATCCAGAACTAATTAATCTGATGTATTCTTTTTTGACAAGAATCGAATCGATGTTAAACTTGAATCGATTGAAGAACGAACGGTCTTCAAATCCCTTCCAACTGAACAAAATGTTTAGTCCGATTATGACGTAAACAACTGTCATTCTAAACGTGGTTTTCTATAAAGTCAATCAAGCTGTGTATTACCTTGATATGAATTTCTTGGGCTCTATCGGCATAATCCGATTTAGGAGCGCGTATTTCTACATCACATAAGCTAGCCATTTGGCCGCCGTCTTTGCCGGTTAGCCCAATAACCTTCATGCCTTTTTCCTTTGCCGCTTGAATGGCGTTGATTACGTTTTTAGAATTGCCACTGGTGCTAATTGCAAGCAATACGTCTTGTTTAAACCCAAGGGCTTCAACATACCTAGAAAACACGAAATCGTAACCGTAATCATTTCCAACACACGAGATGTGTGATGGGTCAGAAATGGATACAGCGGGTAAAGCTTTCCGATTGTCTCTGTATCTGCCAGATAATTCTTCAGCGAAGTGCATTGCATCGCACAAACTTCCTCCGTTTCCACAGGATATAACTTTTCCGTTTTGATGAATTGCATCAACCATCAGTTTGCCAGCTTGTTTGATTCTTTCAAAATTTGAATCGTCTTCAAGAAACCGTTCTAAAACCGATTGTGCTTCTTCAAAATGTTTTTTGACTCCCATTTGTATTTTATTGGTGTGCCTTGATGATTTATACTACTAAATTAACAATTCTGCCAGGTACAACGATTACCTTTCTTGGAGATTTTCCTTCAAGCCATTTCTGTACTTCAGCATTAGCCAACACTGCTGACTCAATGTCGTCTTTGCTTAGACTTAAGGAAAGCTCAATACTGGTACGCGTTTTTCCGTTGATTGAGATTGGATAGTTTTTGCTGTCTTCGATCAAATGTGATTCATCGAATTTCGGCCAAGTTGCAAGTGCAATTGAATTTTCATGACCACACATTTCCCATAATTCTTCCGCAATATGCGGCGCAAAAGGAGAGAGTACAACAAGAAATTGCTCAAGGACTTTCTTATTGGTGCAATTCTGTTCTGTGAATTCGTTAACAGCAATCATGAACATACTTACACAGGTATTGAAGGAAATACGGTTGATGTCTTCTGTTATTTTTTTGATGGTAGCGTGTAATGTCTTTAAAGACTTTTTATCGGCGACCGTATCACTCGGCGTAAAATTGCCTTCCTTGTCGACGAATAATTTCCAAGTCTTTTTAAGGAATCTGTAAACACCGTCTATACCGCTGATATTCCATGGTTTGGCGTCTTCGAGTGGTCCCAAGAACATTTCGTATAACCGAAGGGCGTCTGCACCATATTCTTCGCAGATGTCGTCAGGATTCACAACGTTAAACCAACGTTTCGACATTTTACCAATCTCGGATTTTGTGTAACAAATTGGTTCAATTTCGTCGTTATTCGGTTCAAATATGCCGTCTATTACGGTTCCATTAGAGCATTCAAAGACTGCGTTATCATACTCAGGTCTCCAGGATTTAAATTGCTTGATACCATCTACGTTGAGGTATGAAGCACTGTCTGTCTTTTTGTAATCTGTCACAAAATCAACGTGGACAGGGATTTGTGTAAAATCCTCCAAGTTGTTGACCAAGTCGCTGCTTACAAAATGACTCTTATCACTGATTTTATCCTTTCGCAAATACACAGATTCCACTGTACCTTGAATCATACCTTGATTCACCAACTTCTTAAACGGTTCATCAAAATGTAAAACATTGATGTCGTGTAAAAATTTGGTCCAAAATCGGCTGTACAGTAAGTGGCCGGTTGCGTGTTCAGATCCTCCAACGTAGAAATCAACCTGCGCCCAATATTTTATAGCATCGCTAGAAGCGACAACTTGCTCATTGGTTGGGTCCATGTAACGTAAGAAATACCAACTACTTCCAGCCCATCCAGGCATGGTATCGGTTTCTCTTCTGCCTTGTGGAGTATTCACCCAATCTTCAATTGCAGCAAGCGGAGACGCACCCGAACCTGAAGGTTTGTATGTCTCAACGGTTGGCAGTGTTAACGGCAATTCATTGTCAGGAATCAACTTTGGGATATCATCTTTGTCGAAAATTACAGGAATAGGCTCTCCCCAATACCGTTGACGACCAAATCCAGCATCGCGCAGTTTAAAGTTGATTTGAGCCTCACCTAGATTCTTGTCTTTTATAAAATCAATCGCTGTAGTAATCGCTTCTTTAACCTCTAAGCCATTTAAGAAATCAGAATTAATACATTTTCCAGTCTTAGCGTCAAACGAAGTTTCTTGTACATCAACGTCGTCATTCGAAATTACTTGAGTGATATCAAGATTGAATTTTTTAGCAAATGCATGGTCGCGTGAATCGTGTGCTGGTACTGCCATGATTGCACCTGTTCCATAACCGCCAAGTACGTAATCGGCAACAAAAATTGGAATTCGTTTTCCAATAAAAGGATGTAAACAATATGAGCCTGTAAAAGCACCTGTAACGTTTTTCACTTCACTCATCCGTTCACGTTCCGACCTGTTTTTAGCCCATTCTACGTATGCAGAAGCTTCGTCTTCTTGGTCAGAAGTAATCAGATCATTCACCCAATCGTGTTCTGGAGCAACAACCATAAATGTTGCACCGTAAATTGTGTCTGGTCGGGTTGTAAATATCTCAAGTGCTCGGTTGTTCGAGTCGTTTTCTATCTTAAAGTGAACAGAAGCGCCTTCACTTCGCCCAATCCAATTGCGTTGTATTTCTTTGATCGAATCAGTCCAATCAATCGTATCTAAACCATCTAATAGGCGCTGTGCGTATGCGGTTATTCGTAAAAACCACTGACGCATTGGTTTCTTTATTACTGGGTAACCTCCTCTTTCAGATAGTCCGTCTTTAACCTCTTCGTTGGCTAAAACCGTACCGAGTTCTTCGCACCAGTTTACGGACGTTTCATTGATAAAAGCAAGTCTATATTGTTGAAGGATATCTTCTTTTTGTCTGCCTGAAAAGTTCAACCACTCCTCGGCAATAAAAGAATCTACTTCACCTCCAGAATGACTCACATTGATATTTCCTTCATTTTCGAAAATGGCAACGAGGTTGTCTACGTGTTCTGCTCTGTTTGATGTTGTATTAAACCAATGATTAAACAATTGTTTGAATATCCACTGTGTCCATTTGTAGTAGCCTGGTTCGCACGTGCGCACTTCTCTTGACCAGTCAAATGAGAATCCAATTCTATCAAGTTGGTGTCTATAGCGTAAAATGTTTTCATCTGTTGTTTCAGCAGGGTGTTTCCCAGTTTGTATGGCGTATTGCTCAGCTGGAAGGCCAAACGCATCGTATCCCATGGGATGTAACACATTAAAACCGTTTTGTCGTTTGTACCTACTTACGATGTCTGATGCGATATATCCAAGTGGGTGACCAACGTGTAATCCGGCACCAGAAGGATACGGGAACATGTCTAGCACATAATAACTTGGTTTGGTTGAGCGATTTTCAACGTGATAAAGTTTCTTCTCACGCCAATTTTGCTGCCACTTATGTTCTATAAATCTGTGATTGTAATGTGCTTCAGACATTGATATTTCGCTGCATTTAACTAGGCTGCGAAAATACGGACATTAAGATAAGTAACAATTAAGAACGTACGATTAACAACGTACAAAAAGGGAATTGATAGTTGATAGAGGAAAGTTGAAAACGAATTCAAGCAATTATGATCAATTTTGAGTGATTAAGTCTTTTACTTACTCAATACTTACTACTCAAATATCATTCAACGTCAAAACCATACTCAGTTTGGATTTCAGCACCCGTTTTTACGATGAACTTCATTTGCATTTTAATTCTCTCAACTGGTCTGTTTGTAGTTGTATTTATTCTTGGTTGAACAACAATTGTTTCAGCAACTGTGGCGTTTTTTATAACTTGTCCAAAAACAGTGTACTTACCATTAAGTGATGCTGTGCCAGATTCGCTAACAACGATGTAAAACTGTGAGCCACTTGAAGCTCTAGAAGGGTTTTGAGCGTCTCCAAGTCTTGCTGCAGCAACTGCACCTAAAATATGAGTATACTTGTCAGTGTCGATTTCTGCAGGAACAGTGTATCCAGGACCACCAGTACCATCATTGTTTCGATCTCCATCTTTGCTTAATGGGTCTCCACCTTGAATCATAAAATTTGGAATGATTCTGTGAAATTCAGTGTCATTGTAAAAGCCATCCTTAACCAACTTGTGAAAATTAGCACGGTGCTTTGGTGTTCCTTTATACATGTACATAATCATCGTTCCATGATCTGTAGTCACTTCTACCAGTGTGTCTTGGGCTTCTAAGTCTGGTGGAGTTGTGGTCGTTGGAGCATCGTCTTTACAAGAAAACAAACAAACACATGCAACGGCCAGTATGAGTAAACTTCTTAATTTCATGGCAGCAAGATAATTAAAAAACCGATTTGTAAAACCAGAGGAAGTATTCGGGATTGTCATTTCCGCACCCTTTCACTACACCAACGGCCATTCTAGAAAAAACGTAGTTCCCTCTCCAACGGTAGAATCAAACCAGATCCGACCATTGGCAGCCTCAATCATTTTTCGTGTAATGGCTAATCCCAATCCCATGCCACTGTTTTTTGTGCTAAAATTTGGAACAAATATGTTTGAACCATCTTTTGGGTCGATACCTTTTCCATTATCCTGAATGCCCACAACAACAGTGTTTTCATGCGTCGTCATTTTGATAACAACCAATCCTTTCCGATCGGTCGAGATAGATTGGATGGCATTTTTTATCACATTACTAAAGATGCGACCAAGTTGTTCTTTATCGGCGTGAACTGTGACATTTGGCCATTCGTCTGGGTACTGAAACACTATATTTTCACTTTTCTCAAACAACGTAATGGTATTTCTTAAACTTTGAGAAAGGTTGCAATCCTCGAAATTGTGAATTGGCATTTGGGCAAATGAAGAAAATTCGGTTGCAAGTTTTGATAAACTATCAATTTGTTCAATAAGCACATTCGTAACCCGTTTAAAAGTTTCCTCCAATTTTTCATTTTTATCCGACCAAGCACGCTGCAAATGCTGGATATTCAGTTTCATTGGCGTCAGTGGATTCTTTATCTCATGCGCCACCTGACGGGCCATTTCTTTCCAGGCTCCTTCGCGTTCACTTTCACTTAGTTTGGTTGCACTTTCCCCAAGCTCTAGTACCATTTTGTTGTATTGCTTTACCAATCGACCGATTTCATCGTTGCGTTTCCATTCAATCAATTCGTTGGCGCTTAAACCCGTTTTTGACATTTTTTCTCGAATGATTTGAAGCGGCTTGCTGATCCGTTGAGAAACAATGTAGGCCAAGGTTATTGCAACCAATATTAGAAAAAGGTATAAGTTGACAAACGTGACCGTATAAGAAGATATCTCGGTGTTTAACTCTTTTTGGCGGGAGTAATACGGCAAGTTGAGATAGGCAACTACTTGTCGTTTGTCATTTATAAGTGGGAGATAAGCAGACGTAAATTTCAAGTTTCGTATCGATTCTGAATGCAACAATTGTGACGTGTTCTTTTCTTTAAAGACACGAATAGCTTCCGGATTCATCAAAGGTGCGATAAGTCCTTTTTGGTAAATATCCTCAATACTTGATGCCAATAGAACTCCAGAACTATCGAACAAGTTCGCATCAATCTTGTAGATGTCTCCAATCTCATTTACAATCAATTGGCGTGATTCGCGATCTTGAAGCTTTTTGGAAAAATCAACCTCATTTTGAAGTTGGTTGGCAACCTCACGAATCTTATACATCAATTCATTCTCAGATCGATTTTGGTCATTTATTTCAATAAATTGGATGGTCACATAGATGGAAACCAACAATCCTGCAAAAACAAGCAACACCATCGCTAACCGAATTCTTGTGCTCAAATAGACTTGTTCGATTCCAAGTTTGTCTAAATGCTTTTGACGTTTGAATTTATACGCTTTAAATTCTTCCGTAGCGCCCCATTTTTTCAATGTTAATTGGTGCAGGAACATAATGAGAATCCAACAAATACCAGAAACTGCAAAACATAGAATGAAAAATATAAAACCAAAACTAAAAGTCGATATGGTCCTTTTTAGTTGGTTACCTGGGTGACTTAAAACTACTATCGCTTGTTCCTGTAAGCTAATAAAATGTTTGTACGCATTTGTTGAAAACAACGAAGCATCTGACCTAAAATGTATTGAATCGTAGTATAAATTATATGGATAAGTGCCTTTTTGATTTAAAAGTTTACCGTTACTGTATAGGGCGTACGAATAGTCATCGATGTCAAAAAGCCTATTGTCCTTTTTGCGACTAATCAGTTGCGGATATTCATATGAACTTTGAATAAATTTTGGTTCCAACAAGATGAAGACAGAACCATAATGTCCACTCAAATCACAGTTCTCGAATTTGGCGAGGTATCCATTAAAAATACGGTCACTCTTAACTTGATAAAAGTGATTACTGAGTGTTTGAAACGACTTGAAATTGTATATCTCGTCAAGATTGGTGTAGTTGTATAACGTTGACGAGTTTATGTTGTTCCCAGCCGAATCAAAACTGAGCACCAGCATATTGTATTTGTCCAAATAGCCTGAGAAGTATAACCGCCTTAGTCTTTGTTCGAACTGCTCTTTTTTCTCACTAAAAATCTCAAAATCTTCGGGGACTAAGAACTGTTGAGCAAGATCGTTTTCCATTTCTTTAAACAAATACTCTGCTTGTAAATCTTTATTTGAAATGAGTTTTGAAGCATATAAGTTCAGATATTCAGCTTCCTTTTTCTCTTGAAAAAGTTTGACTGACGAAGTGTAGAAAAACGTAAAAAGAAGAATGTATCCGACGTATTTGTATATGCCTATTCGTCGTTTAATTTTAAATGTAGCGATGAAGAGAAAGATTGAAGCACAAAGTGTAAACAGAAT
>JBLING010000092.1:0-8951 GCA_047639155.1 bacterium | reverse complement strand
TCATCCCTGCATAACGCTCACGCCATTTGTAAAACGTCGCTTTGCTAACTCCATGCTCTCGGCTTAATTCCTCTGAACTTTTTCCCTCGTCAAACTCCTTTAATATCTTGGCAATCTGATACGGACTAAATTTACTTTTTCTCATTTTTCCCTCTGTTAAATGTAAAACTATTTTTCTACTTTTTAACAGTACTATTTCTGGGGGAGCTTACACGACCATGATGATTTTCAAAAATGGAAAATCTGTTTGGAGGCAAAGTGGTGTACTTCAGGCCAAAGAACTAATCCAGCATATCCAATCTTCCTAAAACCATTTATAAGCCGGCTGTAGTTAACTAAGAAATATTATTTTTACGGGACTATGTCACAATTCATTGCGCACGATTTTGAGTCGTATAAACGACTTTACGCTGAAAGTATTACAGACCCATCTTCCTTTTGGGCGCAATTTGCCAAAGAAGAGTTTACATGGAAACGACCATGGGATTCTGCACTCGAGTATGACCTTTCGAAACCTGAAGTTACTTGGTTTAAGGGCGCACAGTTAAACATTACTGAAAACTGCCTCGATCGCCACGTAGCCATAAATCCAGACAAAACAGCTATCATCTTTGAACCGAACGCAGTAGACGAAGAAGCAACTCACATTTCGTATTCAGAACTTACTTCTGCCGTAAATAAAACGGCCAACATGCTAAAATCGTTGGGTGCAAAAAAAGGAGATCGCATTTGCTTGTATATGCCAATGGTCCCGGAGTTGGCATATGCCGTATTGGCCTGTGCTCGAATCGGTGCAATCCACTCAGTTGTATTTGCTGGATTTAGTGCAAAAAGTTTAGCCGATAGAATAAATGATGCTTCATGCCGGTTCGTTCTAACCGCAGATGGTGGTTATCGAGGCGTGAAAATCACGCCACTCAAAGACATCACAGATGCCGCTCTTGAGCAGTGCACTTCTGTGGAACACGTGGTGGTTTTACAACGTACACAATCTGACATTACATTTATTCCTGGACGGGATATTTGGTGGCACGATATTTACCCGCAGCAATCAAATGTATGTAAACCTGAAGTTATGGAGGCTGAAGATCCGCTTTTCATATTATACACCTCCGGTAGTACTGGCCAGCCTAAAGGAATGGTTCATACGTGCGGAGGCTACATGGTGTATACCAATTTTAGTTTCAGGAATGTTTTTCAATACAAACCAGATGACATTTATTGGTGTACTGCGGATATAGGTTGGATTACCGGCCATAGCTACATCATTTACGGGCCACTGAGTGCAGGGGCGACTACGCTTATGTTTGAAGGTGTTCCAAGTTACCCAGACATGGGACGATTTTGGCAAGTTGTTGAAAAGCATAAGGTAAATATTTTATACACTGCGCCGACAGCAATTAGGTCTTTGGCGAAGTGTGACCTCTCACATGTCATTAACTCAGATTTAAGTAGTTTAAAAACACTTGGAACTGTTGGTGAACCAATCAACAAAGAAGCTTGGGATTGGTATGATGAGCACATTGGTAAATCAAATTGCCCTATTGTAGATACTTGGTGGCAAACCGAAACAGGGGGCATTTTAATATCTCCTCTCGCCGGTATCACGAAAACCATCCCAACATTTGCTATGCTCCCACTGCCAGGAATTCAACCCTGCCTAATGGATGATTCTGGCACCGAAATAATCACTCCTGAGGCGGAAGGTAAGCTTTGTATTAAACATCCTTGGCCAAGTATAGCACGCACGATTTACGGCAACCACAGCCGCTTTAAAGAGACTTATTTCAATGCATTCCCTGGTTGTTACTTTACCGGTGATGGAGCAAAGCGTGACATCAACGGAAATTATCGCATTACAGGCCGCGTAGACGACGTGGTGATTGTTAGTGGACACAACCTAGGTACGGCAGAGATTGAAAACATTATTGATGCACATGAAGCTGTAACTGAAGCGGCTGTTGTGGGCTTCCCACATGAAATAAAAGGGAATAGCATTTATGCCTTTGTAACCTTAAAAGACGCTTCATCTCAAAGCGATTTGGAAGAAGTTGCTAAAGACATAAAACAATTGGTGGCAGATACACTTGGGCCAATTAGTAAACCAGAAAAGATTCAATTTTGTAGCGGTTTGCCAAAGACACGAAGCGGAAAAATTATGCGACGGATTCTAAGGAAGGTCGCCGCAAATGAATTGGATGACTTTGGTGACATATCGACGCTATTAAATCCAGAATGCGTTGAGGATATTGTCCGTAGCCGCGTTTCAACCTAAATAATAACGTTTACTTACTTACCCTGCTCATTAACTAACTCTTGATTGACGTTAGGGTGTTTTCATGTTTGCTTTGAATCAAAAAACATGAAACATATTCTATTTTTTATTACAGCTAGCTTATTTTGGGGAGCATCATCCGCCCAAATAAATGTAGACAATTATCGCGCAATTGAATACAAGAACTGGAGTAGTAACCAAGTTCAGGTTAAGCATCAATTAAATCAACTAAAAGCACAATGGGCTACTGGTAACGATGTCACCATGGATATCAATCTGCTTATGAATGTTGAAGCAACTTCGTATACGGCTATCTTTAATGTTCGTCAAATTGCCAAAACCTCGCTTGAAGTAAATACACTATTAAACGACAGAATCGTCACGTTCAAAAAGGCACTGTCAGAAATAGGCATTGAAAAAAATGATGTCATTGTCGAAGTCATTTCCCAAGTTCCGATATATGGATTAAAAACATTTAAAAAACTGTTTAGCACAAGTCAGAATGAAGTGCCTATTGGTTTTGAATTACATAAAAACATCACCATCATTTTTAAGAACTATGATGCCTTAAACGACATCGTGTTTGAAGCCTCGAAATCAGAGATTTATGATCTTGTTAAAGTGGATTACTTCGCTGAAAACCCATATCAGTACTACGACACGATGCGACAAATTCTGACTTCGTATATACACAAATTGGAAACACGGTATGATGAGATTGGTTTAGACTTAGATTCATTTGACAGGATGGTGTCTGAAAAAACTGCAGCTGTTTACCCCATTGCCAGGTATACACCTTATTCAGGTTTAACACGAATGTCGTATGATGAGCTTCTTGAGAAAAATCAAGAATTATCAGTCCCCGTAAGAACCATTGTATCTCCGAGCATGTACTACGATTATTTACCCTTCGACAATTTCGACGTCATTTTACATCCAAAGGTGATAAAACCGAGTATACAATATACGATGAACATGAAGATTCGGTTTACACAAAAACCCAAAGTTCGGGTGAAGACCGTTACAAAAACTGAAGTAGAAAAGAAGTTTTTTATGATTACTGAGGATGGGCAGGTTAAATTAATTGACGTAATAAAATGACGCTGATAATTCGGACTCTATGGGTTGTTTTACTGATTGCAAATTCCACCCTATTGATGGCACAGTATGGCGTAATTACACCAAACGAATTGGAAAAGGTACACATACACAAAATCGATTCACTGGATGAGCATAAACAGGCACTTACGCTTTTTAAGAAACAATACATATATGCTACCGCCGTCAGGGCTTTCGACACGACTAAGAACTATGTGCTTCGATTTTCAGATACGGTTAAATATGATCTGAGTAAACGTAGGTTTGTCCATGGTGAATTTATTGCACAAGACACCTTATATCAAATGGAAACAAACAGAAACTTGTATTATAGATCGAGAACTTTCAAACATGAACCAACTACCTATACAGCGAAACATATTTTAGAATTGTATTCAATTCAAAATAAGTGGTTGGTTCCAATAATTCCCGACTCGTTGAGTGGCTTGAAGCAGGACAGTAAAACATACTACGATTATTGCCTACCATACCTGTATAAAAACCAAATATTAATACTCAAACAGCATCACGGTTATCATGGCTATAATCACGTTGGTTTGATAAATTTCTCAAACGAAATCAACCATTACTTTGATGTAATTGAATAATTTAGCCCCGTTTGCGCTCAAAGAAGGATTGCATCAACCCTTTACATTCTGGTTCTAGAATCCCAGATACAAATGTCGTTTTTGGGTGAAGCAGAGTAGGTTCATACTGCGTGAATCCACTTTTAGGTTCGGAAGCACCAAAAACAACATGCTTAACCCTAGCCCATTTTATGGCTCCAGCGCACATCGAACATGGTTCAACAGTTGCATAAAGCGTGCATTCATCAAGAATTGGTGCTTTAAAATAATTGAATGCTGAAGTCAATGCCAACATTTCTGCATGAGCGGTAGCATCTTGAAGTCGTTTGGTTTGATTGTATCCCTTTCCTATTATTTGATTGTTAACTACTACAACTGCGCCAATAGGCACTTCATCATCTTCTAGAGCAATTAAGGCTTGCTTAATTGCTTGCTTCATAAAATAATCATGTCCTAACTCCATTTGCCGTACCTGTGATTTACGATATTTGCTACTTCAAATGTGCAACGAATATGTCTAAAATTGATAAAAAACTAGAACAGATAAAACTACAACACCAAATAGGTGAAATGTTACTTAAGGACAATGGCGTTTCTTGTCATTTCGATTATCATGTGAATCTTCTATCAGACTACGAAACAGTAAAACTCAATGTGCTAACGTATAACAAACGACACAATGAATATATGTTGCTTCACACTGTAAAAGGAACCAGTAGCATAGATTGTTTGGGCAAAACAACAACCTTCTTGAGCCAAAGTGACCACACCAATAAGCCCCGTTCGTTTAGTGTTAAGTGGGAGAAAACCGGAGAAGACGGTAACCACCTTTCATATTTCACTGCCCAAGACATAAATGAGGTAAAACTGAAATTTTTACATGAAAAAAATCCTAAAGATTATCAATTTGAAGTCTTTGAAAACCCTGTTTCATAAGACCTAACGGATTGATAAATCAATAAAACGCCATTCAATATACTTTTCTGTGACATACAGTCGTTAAGCCAATAACCAATTTCTGTAACTGTTAAGGTTACTTTTTCACGATTCAAGTATTAACCCTAACACAAGGAACAAATTCCTTGATTGTGCGAAATATACATGAACATGAAAAATAGAATCCAAATCTTTATCGCTATCGCAATCCTGTCCTTTGCATTAGGTTGTACGAAAAAACTTCAAAAAAAAACTTCAAAAAATGCGTACTCGGAAACGACCGAAATCGCATTTGAGCGAATCAAACCTGTGCTAGAGATGGCAATTGGTTGCCAGTCGGATGTGTTTGATGTAAGCAAAGGTGCCGAAATCAATTACGCATCAGGCGCCAAAGTCAAAGTTCCTAAAAATGCATTTGTAGATCAAGATGGAAATCCTGTAACCGGAGAAGTCAAGCTAGAGTTTTCTGAAATAAATGACGCGGCCTCGGTAATTGCCAGTGGACTGCCAATGTGCATAAACCAAGGTGATAAGGTCGGTTATTTTGAAAGTGGCGGCATGTTTGAAATTAACGCAAAACAAAACGGCAAAAACCTCAAACTAGTTGACGGAAAGTCTTTGGAAATCCAAACGATGAGCAACAAAACGGGTGATTTTGACTTTTACGAGTACAATGCGTCAAGCGCGAGTTGGGTTGAGCAGGATAAGCAAAGCTTAACGGCAAGTAGCCAACCAAATATTGCACCTTCAATCCAGGTTGAAACTGCTAATATCAGCACCCCTAATTTGGTTAAACCTATTAAAGCGAGCAGTAATGACTTCATTTTTGACCTAAAAGTAGACAATGTAGAAGAGTGGGGTATGAAAAACTGGGAAGGGATAATGTGGAAGTTCGCTGGGAAAGAAGATGTTTCTGAAAGCGGTAATCATTGGTTGTTCCAAAAAAAGTGGAAGCGTATAGAAATTGGCAGTTTCAATCCGAAATCCTCAACATGCTCTGTTACTGCACATTACACAGAAAGAGTGACCATCACTGATCCTAAAACCGGACAAGAAAAAGTCAATCGGATTAAAAAAACCAAAAGCACAAAACTAACTCCAGTACTTTTTGGCGATGGTTATAAAAAGGCCTACGCCCAGTATGAAAAGACTATAGTGCAAATGAAAAAGAGCGCATACCGAAAGAAACAAGCGGAAATTCTACAAGGTGCTCAAAAGGCATTTTTAAGAACAGTGTCAGTAGAAAATCTTGGTGTTTACAACTGGGATAGGATCATTAAGCAGCCTCAAACCATGATATTAACGGCCACGTATGAAGTTGAAGATATCTATGAAAATCACGAACTCCCAATAGTATATATGATAACTGGTGATCAGAAAGGGGTAATAACCTTTTACCAGGGTCGCAATGATAATCTTGCTTTTAATCCCACATATCAGAACACACTAATGGTGATTATGCCGAATAAGGAAATCGCCATGCTAAAAACGAACGACATATCTAAACAAGTGATCAAACGGGCACAATCAACCCGAAAAATTGACCTCAATTTAAAGCCAACTGGCGTGTTCGTTGAATCCACAGACCAGCTTGGAGAATTTATCAGGAACAACTCTTAATTTTTCTGAACAATGAGGTATTATCTAACATTAATCTTTCTGCTGTTTTGCAGTCTTCTACTCCCCGTATTTGGGCAGTCCGACTATTTGCCGATTCAAAACGGTGACAAATGGGGTTACATAAACGTTGTTGGAAAGGTTGTAATAACACCTCAATATGATCTTGCTCATACGTTCAACAACGGGGCCGCCAAGGTTCAAAAAAACGGCAAAAGCTTCTTAATCGACAAACAGGGCAACCGAATAAGTCCAGTTGGTATTGATGATTTCCGACACTTAGCAAACCGAATTATCTTCACAAAAGCCCAGTTTGTAGGAATGTGTAATTACCAAGGTGCCATAATTATTGAGCCAGTTTATGGTTCTATTCAAGAAACGGCAGTTCCAGGTATTTTTCTAGTTGGCAAAGGCAATTCATTTGGATTAATGGATACCTCCGGAAACGTATTAACACCATGTACCTCTAAACATATCCAGTTTATCTCGAACATTTTTTGGTGTCAAAACAACACGAAAACCGTGGAATATTGCTTCTACATTCCAAGCAAGCACACTTATTTGGATGGTAACTATTCTGGTCATCTGGCACTTGGCATATACGATTTGGTATATAGAGATAAAGCGTGGTTTGTTGCAGAAAATCAAGACTCTACTTTAGCCAATGGTTGGGAAGACGTATCACTTATCAACTCAACGTATTTTATCGGAAGTAATAAAAAAGACACAACCTTGTATGCCATCGAAGGCTTAACACCCATTGCACATAATTTTGGGTTTGTTGAAGATTACGATGCAAATAGAATGATTTTAAATGATGAAAATATTCGTCACATCGTAATCGGTACTGACTATTACAACACCAAATATGGTTATGTAAATTTACTTGAGAACGGAAGTTTCTATGTACGATGGAATGGAATGGCGAATTACTTAGACAGTGTTTTAAACCCTAAATTTTCTTGGAAATACTCAGATATACAGCCAATAGATTCCTCATTTGTGAAGGTGTATACTGATGCTGGTGTTGGTTTGTTATCACTAACAATAAACAAAGAAATAATCGCTCCTCGATTTTCATCTTTAACGATTTATGACGGAAGGGTAAAGGCATTTTCCTATACAAACAGTTTATGGTTATTCAGCGTAGTACCTGAAGGAGCCACAGACAGTATGGAATTTACCAATCACGCTTCCGTGAAGTCATACAGTCTTTCTATATCTCGGAACGCAGATGTATTAAACCCGCTTGACACAGGGATAAATCGTCAAGGCAGGTGGTTCATAGAAAATCGCAGATGGGGATATATTGGCAATAATGGGAAAATTCTTATAAAGCCATTCTATTCTTCATATTCACAGGTTCCCGGAACGCCTTTTACAATCGTTGAATATAAAAGTTATAGCCCACGTACAAATGCGTTAGTCTCGATACGATACGGGATTATTAATGAAGTTAATGGTGAATTGCTTGTTTATCCAAACTGCACCTACATTGATCGGTCAATGCTCGCTGACCCAAGTTTTTCTGTGGTACGGGTCCGTAAACAAAGCGGTGTATTTGATTTGCTGGATAAAGGCAGTGGAAAAAGCAAACGTCTTATATCTCCGTTTATCGATGGGTTCGTAAATGGGCGCGCAAGAATTTACATCGGAGGAAGTCTAAGTTATATTGAGTCCCCAGAAACGCCCCACATTAAGTTAGCAAAGGAGTTTACTGCCGAATACGGATATTCTCTTGGAACCGGATTTACCAGGTTGCAACGCTATGTTAGGTCAAAGTACAAAAGTTCTGTATTGAAAGTTTATGCTGTCAAAGGTCAATGGAACTATGTTGATCAGAATGGAAATCTACTCTTACCGGTTTACAAATACCCAATATCTCAGGTTACCTACGCTCAGTCATTTGACCCAGAAAACGCAGTAGTGTACCACAGCGATAGTTGCGCATTAATAAACAGAACGGGAGACTATTTAACCCCTTATAAATACAAGGCTATTAAAAAGGTAACCGATTCAACTGACTCCTATTATAAAGTAACGCGCAAATCTTCATCTTTCAGTTACTACAATAAAATGGGTCAGAAAATTGGAGATGCATTTGAATATGGAAGTGACTTTAATCAGGGAGCGGCATGGGTTAGAATCAACAACGGGTTTTTTATTCTTCGAGAAAACGGCTCCATTGTTAGTCCAATGAAACAAGGCATACCTTATCGTCATAAATTTAATGATGGGTTGTCGCCTATCGAAGTGCGTCGATCATGGACTTTAGTTGATACCAATGGTCAATTCTTATTTAAACCTAAAACCGGTAAGATTACTTGGACTTCCGAAGGTTTTTACGCGCAGCGAAAAACGAAACAGAACAAAAAAGGGCGCAGAACGCGGGGATACGAAATTTCAGATAGAAATGGGAACCCGATAACTTCGCAATT
>JBLING010000091.1:0-8952 GCA_047639155.1 bacterium | reverse complement strand
CGCTTTATCCGCAACTGGATTTGGCAACAGTATAACACTGGTTTCATTTGGCAACACAGTCAACATATTGTCCACCTTTACACTTCCAACTTGAACGCCGTTTCTACCTCGAGAACTGCCCTGAGAAAATGGTCTTCCATACGACCCTGACATCCAAACCACGCCTTCTTCGTTGTATTTAGCCTGAATACCCGTATAGTCACCCCATCTTTCCATTGAATCGGTTAGACGGTCAATTGACAGTTCACCAAGTTTAATAGGTACCACTGGAGAAAATATAGACTTTTCACCAATCACTCGATTATGCAAAACTGCGGACGTGCCGGGAAAATGCAATTCCGAGCTATGGGAAAAAGTGATTACTGATGCATGCGGGAATTCTGCATTTCCAGCAAAAGCTATTGATGGATATGCGTATTCCATGGTGTCGGAAGTGATATAATTCACCTCTATCTTACCCGTTTCAACATCAACAAACCCGTGAAATACGCCAGGGACTCCCGTCTCCGGTATTACAGTACTTTGAACGTATTGAATGTGTCCCGCTTCACTTATAGCGGACAACACACGGGTATCGTTTGTTTGTAATACATTTTTAGAATCTGGTTGGTATGCACTGGGTGGTACGCCATACAACTTATTGGACTGTAAAACACGAAGATTGTATGATGCATTGCCAGATAATCTAGTATCTGTTATCTCATGAAGAAAAACAGAATCATTCGCTTGATCACCTGGTCGTACGGATAAAAAATGCATGTTCGGAGAAGTAAATTCACTTCCGCCTTGAACAGCGCATATGCTCCATAATGGTTTATCGTTATACTTTAAGTCGTACCACAAATCCTCATAAATTGTATCATTTCCAGCATAACCTGAAGCTTTGTCAATTTGCCATATTACAGATTGTGTAAATCCTTCTTGCCAACTTTCGCCGTCACGTAGAACATTAACCGTAACAAATAAATCGTCTTTACTCAAGCCTATTATAGGGTAATCCGACCATGTTGTTCCTGTAAACGGATTTCCATCTACAGCATAAAAATTCCAATCTCCTTCAGGATCATTGGTTACCGTAAATCCCACAATGATACGTGTATCAGCACTGGTGGAGCCTTGTAAAAACACAAGGATAAATCTATCCGCTATTGGATCGTATGCTACTTTTGGATCGTATGTTCTGTTTAGATTTGGTAACTGTCCGTCGACGATTCGTTCCAAACTATAATATCGAACGTAGGCTCCGTTTTCTTCCAGAATACTTAATGATGAATTCACTACACTAATGATTTTTCCATCATTGGAAATCGCCATGTTGTTGTCGTTGGGAATGCCCGGCACTGCAGTTAATCCAACAAAAGATGCGTTAACATTAGGTATTATGCTATCAGACGTTTCTTGATATTTGTTCCGTTTTTGCTCAAATCGTCGGTTTCTTTTTGCATCCAGTCGCGCTTTAAGCGCATCGGTTGTGGACCATGGTTCAGGAGCCTCTTCCTTAACTAGGTAAACTTTTGGTTGATCCTCACCAATCTCAGAAAATGAAATCGTTTTTACTTTAGCAGTAGCCAAATTACGCTCAACTTTATACGAAAAGTCCTGTGCTTGAACAGTCGTTGCAATACCAAGCAAATAAATGGCACCTAAAAGTTTATTCATACCTCAAATTTAATTGGAAAATTAGTAAATGATGTTGTCGTTTTGAAATACAAACAATACCATGAAGTATCTTTGGCCCCTTGAAGTCAGTTTTACAGAAATATTTCATCGAAGTATGCCTAACAGTAGGAGTAGTAGCCGTGTTGTTCTACAAACTGGGATACATGCCATTAAGTGCTGACGAGCCGATAAGGGCCTTAGTTGCCATTGACATGATGTTAAACGGCAATTACGTATCCCCGAAGATGAACGGTTTCTGGTATCTCAACAAGCCACCTTTATACAATTGGATCCTTATTCTGTTTTTTAAAACTTTCAGGTCTTTTGATGAATGGGTAATGCGACTTCCAAGCATTCTCTCTTTGTTGGCCTTTGGTGTTTTGATATTTAGAGTGGTAAAACGTCATTTAGTAGACACCAAATTCGCCTGGATTGCTGCTATAGCGACCATTACTGGCGGGAATCTTTGGATATACTCGGCCTATTTGGGCCACATAGACATTACCTATTCTGTAGTTAGCTTTTTACAGATTTACCTTCTGTTTTACTTTGGTTCCCAAAACAAATGGAACAAAGCGTTTGTCTCTTCATACGGACTTGCAGCAATTGGTTTCATGTTAAAAGCAGTACCAAGCATCGCTTTTCAGGGTATAAGCTTAATTACAATCCTGATACTCAAAAAATCTTTTAAGAAGGTTTGGAGCCTCCAACACATACGCTCCATTTTCATTTTTCTTATTCCCGTAGGCACCTACTTATGGGCATACAGCAACAACGCTGATATTGCGAATCTAGCAAACAGGTTGGTCCAAGATAGTAGCAGTAGAACTATCACAGAGAAGAGTTTTGTAGAAAGCATCAGTCACTTATTTGTTTTCCCACTTCGTTATCTGTTAGATGTGATGCCATGGGGACTAGCAGTACTAATCTTCGTCAAAAAAGAAGCAAGAAAACTGGTATGGAACAACGAATTCCTAAGGTCATGTTTGTTATTATTTCTTGTCAATATTGTAATTTATTGGCTGTCACCCGACTACCGTGCTCGATACGTATTTATGTTAACGCCATTTTTGCTCATACCCAGTCTCTATGCCGTTTATTCTCTTTGGAAGACCAAAATCGCAGGACAAATAGCAACGTTTATTTCGCTTCTTTTAATACTGTCGCCTTTGGGGTTTTTTTATTTTGTTCGAAGTACAATTGACATTGAAGTTTGGTTGGCGATAATTGGTGTATTGGTAGGAATTACTGGATTATTTGCCATTACAAAATACAGCACAAGACCGGCGGCTTATTTACTCATCTTAGGATTAATTGTAGCACGGTTTGGATATTCGTCGTATATGGTTCCTTTTAGGGTTCAAACGGGTCCTTATCTTCAAGAAAAAACGCAAGGACAACAAATTGCGGCTATAACAGACTCCGATGATTTAGGCATGTACAATGCCAACGTAGCATTAACAATGAACTGGTATATAACTGTTGATCGACAGCGTACTGTGGAGACCAAGACCAAAAACTATTCATTCGACTCGTACTACTTGGTCCCCACAGAGGTTATTAAAGATACCGCAAATGTCAACACCTATTATACCTTTGTTAGAAGATTTGAAGCGAAACCTTTTAGCCTAGTCAAGTTTAAACACCGCTTCCCCGAAATGCCTAAAAAGAAGAAGTAATGCCTGAAGTTTCTGTTGTTGTTGCCATGATGAATGAAGAAGAAAGTATTCAACCACTTTTGACTCAATGTTATGCCGCTTTGGAAGGATTATCATACGAGCTGATTTTGGTCGATGATGGTTCAAATGACGAGACAGTTGCCAAGGTAAAAGAGCACGCCAACGCGCACACCAAGGTTGTTGAGTTCATGAAGAACTATGGACAAAGCACGGCCTTACAAGCGGGTATTGATCACTCAAAAGGGGAATTTGTGGTCACCATGGACGCCGATTTACAAAATGATCCATCAGACATTCCAATGTTGCTTGATTTAATTAAAAATGGCAAATGGGATTTGGTAGCTGGAGAGCGTGTAAACAGGCAAGACGGAATGCTAATTCGTAAAATTCCAAGTAAAATAGCCAACTACTTTATTCGAAATTTAACAAAGGTACAAATCAAAGATTATGGGTGCACACTCAAAATTTTCAAAAGTCAAATAGCCAAGGATTTAAGTCTTTATGGAGAACTGCATCGCTTTATACCGGTTCTTGCAGCACTACAAGGAGCAAGAATACATCAAGTTCCAGTTAAACATCACGCCCGTGAATTTGGTAAATCAAAGTACAACCTAAACCGTACTTTTAAGGTTATTAGTGATTTGATGCTGATGGTGTTTTTTAGAAAATATCTTCAAAAACCAATGCACCTTTTCGGCACATTGGGGGCCATCACCTTTGGCATTGGTGGATTAATTAACTTTTACTTTTTGATTCAGAAATTACAAGGCGAGGACATCTGGGGAAAACCCATGCTGCTCTTGGGAATATTACTATTACTCGGTGGTATTCAATTAATTACTACGGGAATCGTCATGGAGCTGTTGATGCGTACATATTACGAATCTCAGAATAAAAAAACCTATTCCGTAAGGACTCTCCATAGTTATTAAGCGCGATTTATTTGGCAAAACTTAAAAAATACGGATGGGTACTTCTTAAAATCACCTTAAGTGTTTTGGGATTTTGGTTTGCATTTCACTCCGTTGAAGATCTTAATTTAAAAGAAGTATTACAGGGAAGTAACCTGATTCTTATCTTCATCGCAGGCTTGACGTATATAGGTAGTCAAGTGGTATCATCATTCAGATTAAAATACGTGTTAACTGCTCTGGAAGACGATGTACCGACAGTGTGGAATCTCAAATTGTATTTCCAAGGCATGGCGTACAATTTGTTTTTGCCAGGCGGTATTGGTGGAGACGCATATAAGATGATAGCATACGGCAAACGTGCGTCTAAACCAACAAAACAATATTTCTTACCGCTACTCGCCGATCGTTTATTGGGACTTGGAGCGATTGTTATACTCTTGGGTTTTTACATTCCCTTTGTTCCTGATATTGAAACATTTGAGTGGATGAAATTTGTGGCAGTACCAGCTCCAATTGTGTTGGTAGGCATCGGGTATTTCGTTGTAAACAAATGGTTCAGCCTTTATACACCTAAAATATGGATAGGATTGGCGTTTTCGGTTGGAATACAATTGCTTCAAGTACTCTCCATACTTTGTATTTTGTTTTCGTTGCAAAACGAATCGCCAAATGACTCAATTGTTCCCTTAACCGTTTTTGTATTTTTACTCTCGTCTATTGCCACTGCCATACCTGTATTTATGGGTGGATTGGGTGCAAGAGAAGTTGTTTTTGCCATTGTTTTTGTAGTTGTAGGCCAAACCGCAGAGACGGGTGTTTGGGTCGCATTGGTGTTTAGCACTATTGTAGTACTCAGTTCTTTACCCGGATTGTTAATGGGATTTTACAAGGATTAACGGACAACGGTTTGCACGCGATCAGGGCCTAACGAAACTACTTTAATCGGCACGCCAACTTGTTTTTCTAACCAGGCGATATAAGCTGAAAAGCTCGCTGGAAATTCGGACTCTGCACGAACAACGGTTAAGTCATCATGCCAACCTTCATGTTCTGTATAGGTAGCTTGAAAACCAGCTGTTACAAAGTCAAACGGGATAGTATCTACGACTTCACCATTTTTGCCTTTGTACCCAGTACCAACATAAACTTTATCAAAACCACTCATTACGTCGGCTTTCATCATGATAAGCTCATCAACACCACTTAACATTATTGCGTACTTTAATGCTACCAAATCCAACCAACCACAACGTCTTGGACGGCCAGTAGTTGCCCCAAATTCGCGGCCTTTTTGACGAAGCTTCTCTCCTACCTCATCTTCAAGTTCAGATGGAAAAGGGCCACTTCCTACGCGTGTACAGTATGCTTTGAAAATACCTTTCACAGAACGGACATGTTTCGGTGCAACACCTAAACCAACTGTCATTCCACCGGAAATTGTATTTGACGAAGTAACGAATGGATATGAACCAAAATCAACATCAAGCATTGAACCTTGAGCCCCTTCGGCTAAAACATTTTTGCCTTGTTTTAGTAAGTCGTTTATGAAGTATTCGCTATCTACGAAGTTGTAGGTTTTTAATATTTCTATTGATTTGAAAAACTCCTTTTCCAATTCAGGTAAATTGTAATCTGCGTAATCAAAATGCTCCATCAATGCCATGTGGCGTTGTATTGTAGCATTGTATTTGTCTTTAAAGTCTGGAGCAAACATATCTCCAGCGCGTACCCCACTTCTACCATACTTATCCCGGTACGTTGGTCCTATACCACGTAAGGTCGAACCTATCTTCTTATCTCCTTTATTCTTCTCAGATGCTGCATCAAGTAATTTGTGCGTAGGCAATATTATGTTTGCTTTACGGCTGATAAACAGATTGGCTTTTACATCGGCACCAGCGTCTTCTGTGCGTCTAATTTCCCCCATTAAAAGTACAGGGTCGAGTACAACACCATTCCCGATTAGGTTGATACAGTTTTTATGAAAAATGCCACTTGGAATGGTGTTCAGGACATGTTTCTTGCCATTCATTTCTAAGCTATGACCTGCATTCGGCCCACCCTGAAAACGGGCAACAACGTCATATTTCGGCGTGAGAAAATCGGCAATCTTACCCTTTCCTTCGTCGCCCCATTGCAAACCTAATACTACATCAATAAATCCAGGTGTATTCGACATAAACGTTGTCTAATTATTCAAAAGCTACTTGGTTATCACAGTTTAAACACAAGCCATCGTCATCCAATCGTGGTTTCCCATAAAGGTTCAGCGAATGTTGTGTCACTTCAAAATTGAGAAGATCTCCCATCGTTGAAGATGTTTGTTGGATGCGTGGGTCACAAAATTCTGAGACCTTTCCGCAGACTGTACAAATCATGTGGTCATGCTGTCTAAAACCAAAAGCTTGCTCAAATTGAGCCATATTTTGTCCAAATTGATGTTTCACAACTAAGTTACATTCAAGTAACAAATCAAGTGTGTTGTATACCGTAGCACGACTTACTTGGTAGTTGCGATTTTTCATTTGGATATAGAGCGTATCAACATCAAAGTGATGCTTTTTAGAGTAGATCTCGTCTAATATCGCATAGCGTTCAGGAGTCTTCCTTTGCCCCTTGGCTTCAAGGTACTTGGTAAAGATATCTTTAACCTGTGTACGTATGTTAATTAGCTGATCGCTCATCTTAAATGTAAAGGGCAAAGTTAGTTAAAACAGACGTTTTTAAGTGGAAACTAATACACACGTTTTCCCTGTTTCACAACAAAATCGAACTATGACAAATCTGTTCGAATCACTTCAATGTGTTTATCAATGGACTTTATTTTGCGAATTAGTCCTTCAAGGTGCTGAGTACTATCTATTTCTATTACCAAGTTGCCAATAAACGTCCCGTCGTTTGCTTTAAACGAAACGGCTTCCATATTCACCTTTAATTCTTTTGATATAATATCTGTCACCTTGCTAACCAAACCTACACTATCGATACCAGTGATTTCCAAACCTGCTGCAAATGAATGATTGATAATTGGAAAACCTGCCCATCTTGCTTTAATAATCCGATATCCATAATTAGACATCAATCTCTCCGCATTTTTACAATTGGTGCGATGAATCTTAATCCCATCTCCAACCGTGATAAAGCCAACTACCTCGTCTCCAGGAATTGGTGAACAACATTTGGCAAAAGAATACTCCAAATCTAAACTGTCATCCTCGCCGATGATTAAGTCGCCTGCTTTTTTTGACGAATCAACTGGGCGTTCGTTGTTCTTTTTACTTGGTTCTTTACGTTCCTTATAGTTACTCACTATCTCCTTATAAGATAGCGATGATTTTGGTATTTTATCATCGGCAACAAGCACAAAAAAGTCTTGTTCGCCCATTATTCCGAAATACAAACAAAGAATGCGCATATTCTCTGTATTCAGGAGAAGTTTCCAGTTCCTGAACTTACGTGCAAGAATTTCCTTACCATCAGCTGCCTTCTTTCTTTTCTCCTCTTTAAGGACTTGTTTAATTTTCGTTCTTGCTTTACCCGTTACCACAAACTCCAACCATCCCTTGGTTGGTTTTTGTTTGGTAGAGGTTATAATTTCAATTTGGTCTCCACGCTGCAACTGGTGACTAAGTGGTACAAGTTTACTATTCACTTTAGCACCAATACATTTAGACCCAACCTCCGTATGAATTTCAAACGCAAAATCCAGTGTCGTTGCATCTTTTGGGAGTTTAATTATGTCACCTTTCGGGGTAAAAACAAAAATTTCTTCGCTGAATAGGTTCAGTTTGAAATCATCTAAAAAATCGATTGCATTGCTTTGTGGATTCTCTAATATTTCGCGAATTCTACCAAGCCAATCATCAATACCAGATTCTCCGACATTGCCTTCTTTATATCGCCAATGTGCTGCATATCCCATTTCAGCAATTTCATCCATCCGTATCGTACGTATTTGTACCTCCACCCATTTACCAGACTGTCCCATTACGGTGGTATGCAAAGATTCATACCCGTTGCTTCTTGGTGTTGAAATCCAATCCCGCAATCGGTCTGGGTTGGGTCGATATATACTTGTCACGATTGAATAAATATTCCAACAATCTAACTTTTCTCGTGTAGGTTTTGAATTAACGATGATTCGTACTGCGAACAAATCGTAGACCTGATCAAACTCCACTTTTTGCTTCTGCATTTTTTGCAAAATGGAGTAAATAGACTTCGACCTACCTTTTATTTCTATATCCAGGCCTAATTCTTCGAGCGAAGATTTTATGGGTTTGATGAATTTTCGAATAAAACGACTTCTTTGCTCCTTGGTTGCTTTAAGTTTGGACTTTATGTCGTTGTAGACCTCTGGTTCTGTGTGTTTTAAGGATAAATCCTCTAATTCCGTTTTTATTGGATATAGTCCCAATCTGTGGGCCAGCGGTGCATATAAGTATTTTGTTTCAGAAGCTATTTTAAGTTGCCCCTTTTGTGACATATGTTCCAATGTACGCATGTTGTGGAGTCGGTCACATAGCTTGATTAGAATCACCCGTACGTCGTCACTTAAGGTGAGTAACATACGTCTAAAATTTTCTGCTTGTGGTGAACTTGATTGGCCAAAATAGCCACTCATTTTTGTCAAACCATCAATAATGTTGGCTACTTTATGTCCAAATTCTATTTCAATAAACTCCAGAGTCGTGTCGGTA
>JBLING010000090.1:0-8959 GCA_047639155.1 bacterium | reverse complement strand
ACCTGTTTCAATCATCCAAGTCAACACAAGTTTCGTCAATGCAATCGTTCCAAAATAATTGACCTCAAACAATTTGCGATCAATCTCTAGAGGCGTCTCTATGATAAGACTTCTTTGGCTTATTCCGCCATTGTTTATCAAGATGTCAACTTTATCAAAGTTTTGTTTAATTATTTGAAGCTTGGACGCAAAGTCTTTCGATTCCGATAGATCAAGTGGTAAAATAAGAACGGTATTGTTTTGATTTTGGCATCTGTCGGCCACAGGTTGAAGTGTCTCTTCGTTGCGCGCTGAAAGAATTAGGTTTGCGTTAAGTTTTGCATATTCCAAAGCCAATGCTTCACCAATACCAGAACTTGCACCGGTAATCCAAACAGTTAGCTGCACTATTTTAAATTAAAAGTGGTGCTTCCAATTAGTACGCCTTCACAGTACACATTGGTCCTATAATCTCCAGACGTCATTGCTGGTGATTTGTCCCAATAAAACACCAATTCCTCGTTCGAATTGCTAAAAGTGAAATTTTGCTTTAAAGTATAAAGCGATTTTTCACCATTGAATATGAATGTTCCAGATCCTTTCTGTGTGTTGTGCAGAGTTGATTTTTCAGGACTAATTACCTGCAGATAACACACTTTGTTGTCTTTATCAGCGACAGGGTTGTTGTCTAGCGTAAAAGAAACTTTTATCTTTTCGGCACGTGAAATTTTGGTGACTTCTTTTTCCCCACCTGATTTTTCTTTCACACCAACTCCAGATATTTGTTGTACTTCCAATCGCTTCGCTATATTAAGCTGTATATTCGCTTTACTTAGGTCTTGCGCTATTTCATCCTTCTCTTTTTTCTGCTTAACTATTTCCTGATCTCTTGCATAAACTTCATTTTTCAGGTAATCTTTTAACTTACTCAATGAGTCTACTTCCTGTTCATATTTCATCACCAAGCTATTCAATCCCCTAATTTTACTTTCAAGGCTAGCGATCTGTGATTTTGTAAGATTTTTGTTCTGAAGTTGCCTGCGAATTTGGATTACTTGATCTGCAATTGTCTTCTCTTTAATATTGATTATACTATCCAATTGTTGGTTTTTCCCTTTCTGATTAACCAACTCTAGATCTAAGGTTTCCAAAGCACTACCTAAACGTTCTACATCTAAAGTAAGATCTTCTTTCTCCTGAGTAACTTCTTCTATATCACTTTTCTTGTTCAATAGGTTAATGATTAAGGCACCATTAACTACCAGCAAAGCAAGAATGACAAAGAACAGTATCAACCTACTCCGCTTGTCCTTCTCTTCGTTTTTTAATGACATACTACTATTCCTATTTTTTGCAAAGATACCATATAATCCAACAATTGTGTTGTCGATTTATAACGAATTAATTACCAATTTTAGCCTTTAACTGTGTGTTTTTTTAGTAAAATTATTTACCTCTCTATTGAATTCTAGAACGTGCCCAATTCGACACAAATCCTATCTTTGCACTCCATTAAGCGATAAATAAAATACCCTCGTAATAATGATTGGACACACATACCTCAGTAATGCAGATGTTGATGCAATTGATGACTTGTATTTGCAGTACCAAAACGACCCTGAAAGTGTTGATTTTGGTTGGAGAAAGTTCTTTGAAGGCTTTGACCTAGCGTATAATAAAACCGGTACCGGAAGCGAAGTTGTTTCAGAGGATATGTTGAAGGAAATCAATGTATTACGTCTAATAAACGAAGGGTATAGGACACGTGGTCATTTCTTCACAAAAACAAATCCGGTTCGGGAAAGACGCAAATACGAACCCACTTTAGACATAAAAAACTTTGGTTTAACTGAAGCTGATTTAGACAAGACTTTTAACGCTGGCGTTGAAATTGGTCTTGGTCCTGCCAAATTGAAAGACATAATTGCCCACTTAGAAACGACATATTGTAACAGCATTGGTGTTGAGTACATGTACATTCCAGATCCAGAACGTAAAGAATGGTTGCGGGCGAAAATGGAAAGTAATAAAAATCAACCAAAACTTTCTTTGGAACAAAAAAGGTTGATTCTGGAAAAATTGAATCAAGCTGTAGTTTTTGAAAATTTCCTTCATACCAAATATGTAGGACAAAAACGATTTTCTTTAGAAGGTTTAGAAACATTGGTGCCAGCATTAGATGCTGCAATTGAATTTGGTGCGGCAAACGGCGTTGACGAGTACGTGATAGGTATGGCACATCGTGGTCGTTTAAATGTATTGGTAAATATCTTAAACAAAAGTTACGAGGAGATTTTTAAGGAGTTTGAAGGAAATGCATACGAGGATGGCATTTTTGAAGGCGACGTTAAATACCACATTGGCTATTCTTCGCAAGTGAAAACCAGTCTTGGTAAATTGGTCAACTTGAGTTTGTCTCCAAATCCTTCACATCTTGAATCAGTAGATCCTGTAGTGGAAGGAGTTTCGAGAGCAAAATTGGATCGACTTTATAACAATGATGGAAATAAATTAGTTCCCATTTTGATTCATGGTGACGCATCTGTATCAGGCCAAGGCGTGGTATATGAAGTAATTCAGATGGCTGGGCTGGATGCATATCAAACGGGCGGCACACTTCATATTGTTACAAACAATCAAATTGGGTTTACTACCAATTATGTCGATGGACGGACGTCGATTTATTGCACTGATGTAGCGAAAACTACAAAATGTCCAGTTTTTCACGTTAATGGTGATGACGCAGAGGCCATTGTTTATGTGATGCAGTTGGCCATGGAATACAGACAACGATACCACACGGATGTATTTGTCGATTTGCTGGGATATCGTAAATATGGACACAATGAGGGTGATGAACCACGATTCACTCAACCCAAGTTATACAAAGCCATTGCAAAACATAAAAACCCGCGTGAAATTTATGCGGAGAAGCTTGCATCCTCCGGTAATTTGGAGGCAAACATGGCGAAGATCATGCAAGCTGAATTTAAGAAATTGCTTCAAGAAAAGTTAGATAGTGTAAGAGAGAATAGCGAAGACTATATCGAAGACTCTAACAATCATAGTTGGAAGGATTTAAGAAAAGCTGAGGCGAAAGACTTCTTGGAATCACCGAAAACGGGTGTTTCAAAAGCAAAGTTCGAGAAACTGGCGAAATCTATTTCTTCCATACCGGATGGGTTTACACCTTTCAAAAAAATTGAGAAATTGTTCGCAGACAGAGCTGCGATGGTTTCAAGCCAAACATATGATTGGGCGATGGGCGAGCTTTTAGCCTATGCTAGTTTGTTGGATGAAAAACACGTCATTAGAATTAGTGGTCAGGATTGCGAACGTGGTACTTTTAGCCACAGACATGCAATTATTAAAGAAGTTGAGTCAGAAGTAGAATATTGCCCTTTACAGCATGTCTCAAAAGATCAAGGAAAATTTAACATTTACAACTCCAACTTGTCAGAATTCGCAGTGTTGGGTTTTGAGTATGGATACGCAATGAATTCTCCTCAAGCCTTAACCATTTGGGAAGCACAATTCGGCGATTTTGTCAACGGCGCGCAGGTAATAATTGATCAATACATTGCAAGTGGGGAAACGAAGTGGAAAAGATACAATGGTTTAGTCATGCTGTTGCCCCATGGACATGAAGGGCAAGGACCTGAGCACACATCAGCTCGACCAGAGCGTTTCCTTCAGTTATGCGCCAATAAGAATATGCAGGTGATTAATCCGACAACACCGGCGAATATGTTTCATGCGTTACGTCGCCAGTTGAAAAGAGATTTTAGAATTCCTTTGATTGTTATGTCTCCAAAGAGTTTGTTAAGACATCCACTTTGTGTGAGTAAAGTTGAAGATTTTACAAGTGGAAAATTTCTTGAGGTTATCGATGATAACAAAGTGAAAGCGAACCAAGTAAAACGGGTCCTTTTATGTTCTGGAAAAGTCTATTACGATTTGCTTAGGAAGCAGGAAACAGATAATCGACACGATGTAGCCGTAGTTAGGTTAGAGCAGATATATCCTTTAGCAGAAAATCAATTGGCCGCTCTTTCAACTAAATACAAAGAAGCTGAATGGAGATGGGTTCAGGAAGAGCCTAAAAACATGGGAGCTTGGACACATTTGTTGCGTTATGACCTTCCTTTTGATATTAAAGTAATAAGCAGACGTTCTAGTTCATCACCATCCACCGGTTACGCGAATGTGCACTTAGACGAGCAAAAAAGCCTTGTTGAAATGTCGTTCGATTTAGGTTAATTTTAGTTGTTAATGGTCGTTCTTAATGAACGTCTGGCGCTTAGCTTTGTTCTATAGTTAAGTTAATGTAACCATGTATGGTATCACAACGATTTCCTGTAATAGGCATGACTTGCGCATCTTGTGCAATTAGTCTTGAAACGTACCTTAAAGATCTAGAAGGGTTAAATAGCATTCAAGTAAATTACGCAAGCCAACAAGTTGAACTGACCTATAATTCGGATGTACTCAGCCTTGAGGCACTAAGTAAAAGAGCTAAAGACATTGGCTATGAGATTCTTGTTGATTCCAACATGTCGAAAGAGACTTTGAATGAAAACACTTCTCAACGACTATCAAAACTTAAAAAGCGATTCTTTGTTGCCGTAATTTTTAGTGTTCCTGTTTTTATCTTCTCGATGTTCTTTATGAACGCGCTTCCCTATCAAAACTACGTTTTGATGTTGTTGAGTGTACCTGTTCTGACATATTCCGGAGCAACATTTTTTGAAAATGCATGGAAACGTATTAAACACGGTGCAATGAACATGGATACGCTTGTTGCATTGAGCACGGGTATAGCGTTTTTATACAGTGTTGTTAATACAGCTTGGCCTAAGTTACTCACTTTGGGGGGAGAAATGGCACACGTATATTATGAGTCTGCAGTGGTCATTATTACTTTTATTCTCTTAGGTCGATATTTAGAAGAAAAGGCGAAGGAAAAAACAACGAATGCCATACAACAACTTATAGGCTTATCCCCAACAGACTCAGTTGTGATAAGAAACGGGGAAGAAATTCAAATCAAAACAAAAGACATAAAAATCGGTGACCTGATAATCGTAAAACCGGGGGCTAAAATACCGGTAGATGGTAAAGTGAAAAAAGGGGCGTCCTATGTTGACGAAAGTATGCTTACTGGAGAGCCAGTTGCTATTGCAAAAAATAAAGGGTCAATGGTGATAGCGGGAAGTGTCAACCAGCAAGGATTGTTACGTGTTTTGGCTGAAAAAGTTGGTGAAGAAACTGCCCTAGCTGAAATGATAAGACTTGTGTCAAAAGCACAAAACAGCAAACCAGAGATTCAAAAACAAGTAGATAAGATTGCTGGAGTATTTGTTCCAGTTGTGATTGTAATAGCGCTTATAGCAGCGTGCATCTGGTATTGGTTTGGGCCAATACCGCAACTCCAGTACGCCATTACTACAAGTATTACGGTTCTTATTGTTGCCTGTCCTTGTGCACTAGGTCTGGCAACACCAACCGCTTTAATGGTGGGTATCGGTCTTGGAAGTTCCAAAGGAATTTTGGTGAGAGATGCACAAACCTTGGAAACATTACATAAGACGAATACAATTATCCTTGATAAAACGGGTACCTTAACCGAAGGCAAGCCAGTAGTAGTTGAGTCATTTTGGATAAACACTTATCTTGAAAAAGAACATTTAGCTGTTCTGCTATCTATTGAAAAAAACAGTGACCACCCTTTAGCCAAATCTATTATTCACCATTATCAAGATCGCGATATAGAGGAAGTGTTGGTTGAGAACTTTGAGAATAAAGTCGGCAGTGGAATTAAAGCAGACGTCAATGGACAAACATTTTATGTTGGGAGTACCAAGATGATGTCCAAAAAGGGGTTGAAAATTGACTCAACAATTGAAAGAAAACTTAAGGAATGGGTCAACCATCCTTATTCCATTGTGTTCTTCGCATCGGAAGATGAGATATTTGGATTATATGCAATTGGCGACGAAATTAAATCGTCCTCCAAACTATTTGTAGAGTCAATAAAGAAAGAAGGCGTTACACCTATTATATTGTCTGGAGATAACGATGCAACTGTGCAATACGTTGCAAAGGCGTTATCGATTGATCAATACAAAGGCAACCAATCGCCACAGGATAAGACAGCAGCAATAGCGACTTTACAACAAAATGGGAATGTGGTGGCAATGCTTGGGGATGGGATAAACGACGCGGCAGCTTTAACACAAGCAGATGTTGGAATAGCGATGGGAAGTGGGTCTGATGTAGCAATGGAAAGTGCTGGAATAACGTTGATGTATTCTGATTTAAATCAAGTTACACAAGCCTTTAGATTGTCGAAAGCGACAATTAAAAGCATACGACAAAACCTATTTTGGGCATTCATTTACAACCTCATTGCAATTCCCATAGCAGCTGGAGTTTTATATCCAATAAATGGTTTTTTATTACATCCAATGATTGCTGGAGCGGCTATGTCCCTTAGTTCGGTTTCGGTTTTGTTAAACAGTTTAAGATTAAAAAAAGTTAAAATATGAAAGCATACAAATTTAAAACAACAATCAACTGTGGCAGTTGCCTCAATACCGTTACCCCGATACTGAATACACTTGACAACGTTGATGCGTGGAAAGTTGACATTAGTCACCCTGATAAAGTATTGGAAGTTACCCTAGATGACGATAACGTTAATGCCGTTATAAATTCTGTAAAGAGTGCGGGGTTTGAGATAGAGCCAGTTTAGTTAGGCTCAGATGAAACTGCTAAGACACCGCTGTTGTGAACAATGTTCCCATCGGACATTGTTAATATGGTTGAAATTCTCCCGCGGTTATACGCAGTCATCATATCATCGGACAGAATCGTAATATTTCCTATTTTCCCAATTTCAATGCTTCCAATTCGATCTTCTAGTTTGCAGCTATAAGCGGCCCAAATAGTCATTGCAAGCAAGGCATCTTTTGGTGCAATGGCTTCTTCAGGTTTGAAGATTTCACCAGTTTTTGTCCGACGTTTAACTGCAGAGAAAAAAGTAGCTATTGGGTCAATAGATTCAACAGGAAAATCGGTTCCGAAGGCTACAAGTCCGGTTTCATCTAAAAGTGATTTATACGCGTAAGCCCCAGACATAGTTGGGTGATCACACAATCTTTTCTTTGCCATAGAAGCATCGGAAGTAGCATGCGTGGGTTGGATGCTAGGGATAATACTGAATTTAGAAAATAACGAAAAGTCTATTGGGTCAACAACTTGGGCGTGTTCAATACGCCACCTAAGATCATTTTTCCCCTTTAGATGTGTACCATATAAGTTTAACAATAGGTTGTTGGCGCTGTCCCCGATACAATGCGTGTTAACCTGAAGGTTGTTTTTATAACAGTATGCAATTAGTGATTTGTAAAAACCAATTGGGTGTTGTATTAATCCAATCTGAGTCTCGTCGTCACAATAAGGAATTTTAAGCAAAGCGCCGCGACTACCTAGTGAACCATCCGCGTACAGTTTTACAGAATGAAATCCCAGTTTTTTGTTATTCATTAAAACCTTATTGTTTAATAGTGTGTTGATAGAGTTGGTGTCTGGATCAGCCATAACATACAATTGAATGCTTAGGTCTTTTGACCTCAGAAGCGAGTCCATTAATACAATTATATCGAGTTCCAAACCTGCGTCTGTGACAGTGGTTAAACCAGCTTTGTAGCATGCATTTTGTGCATCAACCAAAGCTTTTTTCCTTTGTTCTAGTGAAGGTTCAGGTAAAATATCCATTACTTGGCCTGCGGCTTTGTCTGTTATTATTCCAGTTAAAAACGGGCCCATTTTTTCTATTCTACCTCCAGCAATAAATGTATTGACATCGATATTTGCTAAGTCAAGTGCTGCTTGATTGCACAGCGCAGCGTGTCCATCCACGCGTTGAAGAAAAACTGGAATGTCAGGAAAAAGAATATCCAATCGCGTTTTATTGATTGTGCCTTTAACGACCCAATTCTCTTCATTCCAGCCTCTTCCAATAATGAAGTTTGGTTGAGACGCTTGGGCGTATGCAACGGTCTTGTTGATCATATCTTCGAACGATATACAAGATTTGAGGTCTAACTCTTGAAGGTCGTTCCCATATCCATAAAAATGACTATGAGCGTCTATAAAGCCTGGGTAAACAGGTTTTTTCTTCAAGTCTATGTTGTGCTGTGACGTGAATTTGTCAAAAATGTCCATGTCACTACCGGTTGCTACAATCAACCCATTTTGAATTGCAACTGCTTCGGCCATCGTGAATGCACTATCACAAGTATACACCACTCCATTGAATAAAATTGTATCGACGTTTTGTTTATCCGCATGATTGCAACCTGGGAAGATTAAAAGAAGCGTCAAGATCAATGACGATTGCAGTATTTCGTTGGTAATTTTCATAACTCCAAAGTCAAAGGTAATATCCTGCAAATGGATACCTGCAGTCAGAATAGATTTTTTCAGCTGTGCTTTTTTCGTCTTACATTTGCACCAAGCAAAAAATGGGAGTGGCATCAGATAAATACCAGGTTGTAATTGGACTGGAAATCCATACACAATTATTGACTAAAACGAAAGCGTTTAGTACTGATTTGGCTTCATACGGCTCGATGCCAAATACCAACATCAGTGCTGTAAACCTTGGCCATCCAGGTACATTGCCACGACACAATAAAGAAGCCATTAATATGGCTTTAAAGGTGGGACTGGCTTGCGGTTGTGACATTACGCCTTACTGCTTGTATGCCCGTAAAAATTACTTTTACGCAGACCTTCCAAAAGGATATCAGATTACGCAAGACAAAACACCACTTTGCGAAAACGGAGGGATTAAAATTCAAACCGAAACTGGAGAAGTAAAAAACATCTTACTGACAAGAATACATTTAGAAGAGGATTCTGGGAAAAGTATTCACGACATGGATATGTACCATTCGTTGATTGACTACAACCG
>JBLING010000089.1:0-8985 GCA_047639155.1 bacterium | reverse complement strand
TTCCCTGGTGAGCGATATGGCGTGCTAATAAAATCTTTACAAGTTTCTGCTGATTCTATTGAGGTTGATTACCTAGATTTAAACACATTAAAATCAAAAGGGAGATTGAGTATAAACTATTCGGTCGCAGATAATTCGGCTGTTTCAGAAATAAGCAAGACTGGATTAAAAATCTACCCAAATCCCACCAATGAAAAGGTGTTTATCGATTTGCAAGAGAATCAAGTAAAGGATATTCAAGTCTTCGATGTAAACGGCAAACAGGTTACAATAAAGGTGTCATATGATGCCGACAAGGCATTGTCTATTAATGCCGTGCATTGGAATGCTGGGATGTTCTTAATCCAGGTTGTATATCAAAATGGCCAAACGAGTTATCACAGATTACTGAAATATTAATTCAGTGCCGCTTTAAAGCCAAAAAAAAATAGGCCACTTTGCTTTTTGGTGCATTATGTCTGAGAATTAATCCGTTCACAACGCATCGAAATAAATAAACCAATTAAATTTGCCGCCCATGTTTAGGCATCTCACACATCCCATATTTCAAGTTGTAAAAGAATCTGCAGAAGCGCTTGGTCTTAAGGTGTTTGTTGTGGGTGGATTTGTTCGAGACGCACTGCTAGACAGGCCGTGTAAGGACATTGATTTTGTTACAGTAGGTAGTGGAATTTTGTTGGCCAAGGAGGTCGCAACGCGACTTGAAAATGCAACAGAAGTCAATTATTTTAAAAATTTTGGAACTGCGCACATACGTCAGGACGAGTGGGATTTTGAGTTTGTTGGCGCTAGAAAAGAATCCTATGAATCGGATAGCCGGAAACCTGCTGTGGAAGAGGGAACAATCAAGGATGACCAAAACAGACGCGATTTTACAATTAACGCACTTGCAATAAGCTTGAATGCAGCTGATTATGGGACACTTATTGACCCATTCAGCGGTTTAGAAGATTTAAAAGATAAAGTACTCCGAACACCATTGGATCCGGCCATAACGTTCTCTGACGATCCACTACGCATGATGCGTGCTATTCGGTTTGCGACACAGTTGGATTTTACCATCCAACCAGAAACGCTCAAGGGTATTAAATTGACAGCCAGTCGTTTATCAATTATTAGTCAAGAACGCATAACGGATGAGCTGAATAAAATAATCTCGGCAGATAAACCGTCAATCGGATTTAGACTGCTCTTTGATACTAAGTTGTTGCACATATTCTTTCCTGAAATGGTTGCCCTGCAAGGCGTTGAAGAACGGAATGGTTTAAAACACAAAGACAATTTTTACCACACTTTACAAGTTCTAGATAACGTGGCAGCCGAGTCAAACAACTTATGGTTGCGTTGGGCTGCAATAATGCATGACATTGCAAAGCCCGATACCAAAGGATTTACAGACAAAGAAGGGTGGACGTTTCATGGGCATGAGTTTGTTGGTTCGAAAAAAGTCAAACAGATTTTTAGGCGACTCAAACTGCCTTTAAATGAAAAGATGCGTTATGTATCTAAACTGGTCTTGTTGCATTTAAGACCAATTGCATTGACCCAAGAGATTGTTACAGACAGTGCAGTCAGAAGGCTTGTCTTCGATGCTGGAGAAGACATTGAAGACCTATTGTATTTGAGTAAGTGCGATATCACCTCAAAAAATGAAAGAAAGGTCAAACGGTTTTTAGCAAATCTTATAGAGGTAGAAACCAAAATTAAAGGCGTTGAAGAACGGGATAGAATAAGAAATTTTCAACCGCCGGTTTCGGGGGATGAAATTATTGAATTGTTCAAGATAAAACCTTCACGAGAGGTCGGAATAATAAAAAATGCGCTTAAAGAAGCAGTTTTAGAAGGTGAAATAAGGAATAATCGGGAAGAGGCTATTAATTTTGTTCTAAAGAAAGGCAAAGAATTGGGCTTAGCTCAACCATAAAGATTTGAAAGTGAAATGATTGTATATAGATTTAAATTAACATTTGAGGACGTAGATGATGTTGAACGGATGATTGAGATTCGTGCGAACCAAACGTTTCGTGATTTATACCACGCAATAGTTGAAAGCATCAAGTTCGATCAGACGATTACGGCATCCTTTTTTATGTCTGGGGACAACTGGAGAAAAGGAAAAGAAATCACAAATACTGGTGCAGACGGCGTTTTAAATATGTCGGACTGCAAACTAAATGCGTTTATGGACGATCCGCACCAACGTATGTTGTTGTCCACCCACGACGAATTAGAATGGGCTTTCAGAGTTCAACTGTTTAAGATTGAACGTGCCAACGCTGCAATCATTTATCCAAGAATTGTGAAAGTTGTTGGTGAACCACCAAAACAGAAAAAAATTCACATTATTGGCAATGCAACCAATGAATTTGAGGAGTTGGTTGACGAAATCATCAGCGAAGCTGAGGAACCTGATATTAGCGACATGGGTATTGACGGTGATATGGACAGCTCGGGATCTTTTTCTGAATCTGAATCAGAGACAGACGAAGTGTGAATACAACACCTTCCAGCAAAAGGCTAATCGTCGTTGGAGGACCAACTGCTTCCGGTAAAACCAGTTTGGGTATTCAAATCGCCCAGCGTTTTAAAACTGAAATACTATCTGCAGACTCAAGACAGTTTTACAAAGAACTCAACATTGGCGTTGCCAAACCGTCTGAAGACGAGTTAAAAGCAGTCCCACACCATTTTATAGGTCATAAATCAATTCACGATTATTATTCTGCAGGTGAATTTGAACGAAACGCATTAGATAAGCTCAATACTTTGTTTCAAGTTCACGACAATGTTGTAATGGTAGGAGGGAGCGGACTCTTTATTAACGCGGTATTGCACGGTTTTCATGAAGTACCTAAAGATGATGGTGCCATTCGTCAGGAAATAGCAGGGCTTTTCAAAACTGTTGGAATAGAAGCATTAGTGAGCAGACTTGAAGAAATAGATCCAGACCATGTGTTACGCATTGATAAAAGTAACTCGCAACGACTCATACGGGCCATTGAACGCGTTCAAATTACACGCAAGACACATAGTGCTCAAACAAACCCAAAACGTGCAGAAAGGCCTTTCACTGTTATTGAGATTGCTATTGACCACCCAAGACAAGAATTATACAATCGAATCAATCAGCGCGTGGATCTAATGATGGATTCCGGATTGCTAAAGGAAATCGAGTCTTTACTGCCATTTAAATACCTAAATGCCTTACAAACAGTGGGTTATTCTGAACTGTTTAAGCATTTGGATGGCGAAATCAGTCTAGAAGAAGCAGTGGCCTTAATCAAACAAAACTCACGACGGTACGCAAAAAGACAGATAACTTGGTTTAAGAATAAGAGTGAAACAGTTTGGTTTAAGTCGGATGCATTAAGTAAGGTGATTGATTCTATAGAAGCCAATAGCCAATAGGCATTAGCCACTAGGAGTTAGGGCAAAGAAAATAGAGAAAAGAAAACAGAAGAGAGATTAAATAATGCATGATTGTTAATTTGAGTCGGGTTTAACCAAAGCGCCAATACGCAAAAACGTAAAAAGCGAAGCGCCCCAACCGCCCAACTAACAATTCTTATACTTATCATTTAGCCCAACTCTATTGAACACCATAGGTTTGATTTTCTCTAACCTGGTTTGTTTTGTCTTCTCTTGTTTTGCTTCAGATATGTAATTCGAGTATTCCTTTTGCTTTCCTGGTGTTAAGGCATTAAAAACATCCAACAATTCATAATCTTGATCCATGGCTGATTTCAAAAAAGGAGACATTTTGAATTTTCCTGGTTTCGCAGGTGCTATTTTTAATACAAGTTTCTCATTTTCAAAAGATTATAGGATATATTCCTTGATTATAACTGAGGGTATTGTTTCTCCTTTGCTAAATTTTATTTGCCGTAAAGCCTTTGTGGTTTCTTGGGCATTCACCAATAGTTTGTGTTCATCTTTTAAGACTACACCGTTATAAAACCAAATACCATAATGGTTTTTAAACGCTGCTAAACCTGAAACGGTTTTCCCATTTACGGTGTACACAGGACCACCCCATTTAAAAGTTTCCTCCATTTCAGTAGATAAGAAGATAGAACGCAGTTGTTTTAACTCTTCTGACCACTCGCCTTTTTTAGCTATGAATTGATCAACTTTTGGGTTCATAACCTCCAATATCGGAAATTAATCGATTAATGTATTCTGGAGTCTGCAATAACCTACTACCATACCAGCTGAACATTTCGCCATCTACCAATACGACTTTTGATTCTGGAAATTGAAGTTGTACTGCCTTTTTATGTTCTTCGGAAAACGGAAAGGGTTCGCTCGATAAAAAGATATAATCTGGGTTGATAGTTGCAACTTGTTCTGGGCTTAATTCCGGGTATCGTTCGCGATCTTTCAACGCATTTGTGAATCCTCCAATCTCAAGTAAATCATGAATAAAAGTGCGGCGCCCAACGCCAAAATATGGATCATTCCATATTAAGTACAAAACACTAGGGCGAACCGAACTAGGAGTTATTAAACGATTAAACTGGGCTACGACGTCAATTCCAAGTTGGTCGGATTCAATTTTTTTTCCAGTGATTTGACCAACCTGCTCTATCATTTTATAGGCGTCTTCGAGCGTGTTGACATCGCTCATATACACAGGGTAATCTTGCCTCAATTCTTGAATTTGGTCTTGAACATTTTCCTCTTTATTGCCAATAATTAAATCGGGATTGAGTGATTTAATTTTATCAATTTGAAGCTTTTTTGTACCACCAATCTTTATTGATTCTTTGAACGTTTCAGAAGGATGAATGCAAAAAACGGTCTGACCGATTGGAACTACGCCTAGATAGTATAAAAGTTCTGTTTGAGAAGGCACCAGAGATACAACCCGCGTTGCAGGTCGTTCTAACCGTATAGTGTTACCCAATTGATCTTTTACTGATATCATGGGAGCAGAAATTGTTATTTCGCTAAAGCGGCAATCACATCACACTTGGTAATGATGTGGTAAACTCCACCCAAATCTTTTACAATTACAGCAGGATTTTCATGATTAATCCCCTTTGAAACCGTTTCCATGTCTTCGTAATACCCAACGATAGGGAAGGCTGGCTGCATAATGTCTTTCACCGGTTTAGTTCCAGCGTTCGCATCATGCAATAAGAGTCGTAATATGTCGTGATCATTGAGAGAACCCACAAAATCTCCAGCGGCGTTGACTACAGGCAGTTGGGAAATGTCGAATTTCTCCATTTTGTCAAATCCTGATTTTGCTAATTCTGTGTCCAATACCGTTACAAGTGGTAAATGCTGATGACTTGAAATTAAGTCCAATGCAGTTTTTGGTTTTGTGTCCAAAAAGCCTCTATCCCGCATCCAATCATCGTTAAACGCTTTGCCCATATAACGTGTAGCGTGGTCGTGGAATAATACAACTACGACATCACTTGACTTTAAGTGTTCTTTTAACTGCAATATGCCCTTAACAGCACTACCAGCTGAGTTCCCAACCAATATGCCCTCTTCTCTTGCTAATTTACGCTGCCAAACTAGGCCGTCTTTGTCTGTAACTTTTTCAAACTTATCTATGATCTCAAAATTGACACACTTTGGAAGAATGTCTTCTCCAATTCCTTCGGTGATGTATGGATAAATCTCTTTTTCATCGAATTCGCCAGTTTCGTGGTATTTCTTAAAAATTGACCCGTAAGTATCAATTCCCCAGATTTGAATATCTGGATTCTGTTCTTTCAAATATTTTCCAACACCGCTGATGGTTCCACCGGTACCAACGCCAGCCACAAAGTGCGTTATTTCCCCTTCCGTTTGTTCCCAAATTTCGGGTCCCGTTTGTTCATAGTGCGCTTTTACGTTACTCGGATTGTCGTATTGATTCACATACCACGCACCAGGAATTTCTGTTCCCAAACGCTTTGATACAGAATAATAGGAGCGATCGTCAGTTGGATCAACATCCGTAGGACACACAATTACTTCCGCACCAACAGCCTTTAGGATGTCGACCTTTTCTTTACTTTGTTTGTCAGTCGTTACAAAAACGCATTTATAACCCTTGATTAACCCCGCAATTGCAAGGCCCATGCCTGTATTTCCACTGGTTCCTTCTACAATTGTTCCTCCCGGTTGTAACCTTCCGTCGTCTTCAGCATCTAAAATCATCTGCAAAGCCATTCTGTCTTTTACAGAATTGCCAGGATTTGTTGTTTCAATTTTGGCTAAAATTGTTCCAGGAACCCCATCTACAATCTTGTTTAATTTCACCAATGGCGTGTTTCCAATGGTTTCTAGGATGTTGTTGTAATACATTGGTGCAAATGTACTTGGTTCATTAAAAATATATGGATTGAATTGTGTTTTATTACAGGGTTTTAGCCCATCGTTTATTCAGCCATGGTTTGACTGGAGCAACGATTATTATTGGAACCTTAATTAATTTTACAGACACAATTAATGATAACTTCGCACCATGTTTGTGAGTGGATTCACCTTTGTTAAGAATGCTATAAAGCTCGACTATCCTGTGGTAGAGGCGATTTTGTCTATACTTCCGTTGGTGGATGAAATGGTTGTGGCAGTTGGTGCTTCGCAGGACAAAACAAGGGAGTTAATTGCTGGAATAGACAAGTCTAAAATTCGAATTATTGACACCGAATGGGATGACACACTTAGAGAAGGTGGGCAAGTGTTGGCTGTTGAAACCGACAAAGCAAAGAATGCGGTTAATCCAAAAGCGGATTGGTTGATTTACATTCAAGCAGATGAGTGCATTCATGAACAGTATTATCCAGAGATTAAAACGCAAATGCAGCGTCATCTCAACAATACAAAAATTGAAGGATTACTATTTGACTATATACACTTTTATGGTAGCTATGATTTTACTGGTGACAGTCGTACATGGTATAAAAAAGAGATACGAATCATCAAAAATGACCAACATATAAAAAGTTGGAAAGACGCTCAGGGTTTTAGACGAGGTCAAAAGAAATTGAATGTCAAAAAGATTCAGGCCAGTATGTATCATTATGGGTGGGTTCGACATCCAAAATACATGATGGCCAAGGCCTATGAAGCGAATAAATTGTGGCATTCTGATGAGTGGGTAGAGGATAGATTTGATCCTGCCAAAGACTTTGATTATAGCCAGATTGATTCACTGAAACACTTCAGAGGCAGTCATCCAGCCGTGATGCAACAACGCATTAACGAAATGAATTGGTCATTTTCTTTTGATCCAAGTCAGAAAAACTTTGGTGTAAAGGCCGGTTTTTTGTACTGGATAGAAAAAGTTACGGGCTGGAGAATAGGCGAACATAAAAACTACAATGAAGTTTAATTCCTTCTAAAAATATCCCTTTACCCAACCTTTGGTGTAATACTTGTCGTAGTTGTCTATGAAGGACAAAACGATTGAGTACAATTAACCCAACATTAGACGTAGCGATCCATCTTGTTCAACCGACAAATTCAAGTTTGTCGATTGAGGATATCATAAAACGTTGTCTGGATAACGACCGGGTTGCTCAAGCTAAACTCTATAAAACATACCACGGTAAGCTGCTAGCGCTGTGCATGAGGTATTGCGCCAATAGAGACGATGCGTTGGCTGTTCTTAATCAGGGATTCCTAAAAGTATTTCACAACCTAGAATCCTATAACAACAAATACGATTTTGGGGGCTGGATATATCGTATAGTGCAGTACACAGCTATTGACCACGTTCGTAAACACCTGCGGAAATCTAAACAAATGCCGACGCAAGAATTGGATGTTGAGATTGAAATAGCTTCGACTGTAATCGAAAAAATGTACGCCGAAGACCTAATGGAGTTGATGCATAAGCTTCCATTTACGTCAAAAGTTGTTTTCAATTTATTTGCGATTGAGGGATACAGCCATGCAGACATCGCAAAAGAACTTGGGATGTCGATTGGCACCAGCAAATGGCACGTAAACAATGCACGCAAACGACTAAAAGAATGGATTGAAACCTATGAATAAACCAACCAACATATTGATTGATCAAGCGTTTCACGATAAATTTGATGCGTTTGAGACTTCGTTCCAACCGGGAGACTGGGACAATATGAAGTCTTTATTAGAATCAGACAGCCTACCTTTGATTTTACCTCCTGATAAACACATATTTACTAATTTAAAAAACATAACCATTATGATACTTATAACAACACTAACCGCAGGAATGATGCTGGTTGCAACTCCACAAGAAGCAATTCAGTCTATTACAATTAAGCCAACGCCATCTGTGATAACGAATACAATAGCTCAATCTGACGTAGAAGTCCTGTCTAACACCCAAGAAACAACAACATCAGACCAGCTAATGGTTGACGCATTCAACAAGCAAGCTGATATTAACATAAATTACTTCATTGAATCGTTAACGAAACCAATAAAACAAGGGCTGCAGTTGCTCCCTAACGAAAATGAAATTTCTATGCTATCACAAGCTGAGTTTTCTGGAATGTCTCAAGAAGATGAAATTACAGCCCCAGATTCCGCCAAATTTATGAAAGTGGTAACAAGCCGATATTGGGTAGATACAACCTATAGGTACATCCACTACAAACCTTCAAGAGATATTGAAGAAGGATGGATTGGTATTTATTTTACAGATCAAACCATGACGAATGCTAACCAATGGCAGCAAATCGGTAGGCATAGTAGGACTCTCGGCTTTAATATTCAAGCTATGTCAGGCAACATATTGCCTGGAGAAAACTTGGCCATATACGGTGGATTAGATTGGGGAATGCAATTTTATGGACGTTCAGATAAATCTGAAGTGTTAATCAACTCTGTAAATGAGGATCGCGGTTTGACCTATTTAAGAAGTCATAGCAACGATATCTTTTTATCTGGACAAATAGAATGGGCAAAAGCACGTATTGTTCCTTATGTGACAGGATCAATCGGAACACGGATATTTACTACAGGTCAAACAGCCCGTGCATTACTTGGATC
>JBLING010000088.1:0-9024 GCA_047639155.1 bacterium | reverse complement strand
TCAAGTAGGAATTACATCTTATTAGAGGATGAAGTTGGATTCTTGAAGAACTATCTTAAAATTGAGCAATTACGCTTTCCAGATAGATTTAAGTTCAAAGTTAAAATTATATTGAATGATGAAACGGGAGAAGTGATGATACCCCCGTTAATTGTTCAACCAATTATTGAAAACTGTGTAAAGCATGCATTTCAATCGATGGAAAGTGGAGGTGAAATAATAGTTCAATTTTCCATTCAAAATAAAACGATTACATGTTTAGTCATAGACAACGGAATAGGTATTAATTCGGCACGAAAACATACTAAAACTTCGCATAATTCTATTGGAGTTAATGTTGTTAAAAATAGGTTGGCATTAATTCCTGGAATATCGAAAGATCCGATAATATTTATTGATTTGTCTGAAGAAGACGAGACAAAACATGGGACAAAAGTTGTAATTAAAATACCATTATTATGAATATCATGATTATCGACGACGAGATCAACAGCATCCGCGTCACGAAAACCAAATTAATTGAATGCTCAACCGACGCTAATGTTGTTGGGACATTTACAGACCCAATTAAAGCTTTAAAAGCGATTCAAGAATCAAAACCCGATTTACTCTTACTCGACATAGAAATGCCGGGAATGAATGGGTTTGAACTACTCGAAAATCTTGACCTTGATGAAATCAATGTCGTATTTGTAACCGCTTATGACAAATACGCAATTAGAGCTATCAAGGGTTCAGCGATCGACTACCTGTTAAAACCATACAGCGCTAGCGACTTAAAGGAAGCACTGGACAAAACCAAGGTGGTATTGAAAAATGGGAGGTTGAGAGCGGAAGCTATGGCGCAAAAACGTCCAACATTTTTTGTAATTCCTGGACTAAGAGAATATGAAAAAGTTGACCTAATTAATATTGTTTATGCAGAAGGTCAAAGAGGTGGCTACACTAAGTTTGTGTTGAAAAGTGGCGCTAAAGTAATGGCTTCTCGTCCCCTTTCTTACTACGAGGATATTTTAACAGTTAATCCATTTATTAAGATTCATAAATCTCACATAATCAATGTGAGCGAAATGAAAAAGTTCAATTCGGGAGCGTTTAAAGTAATAATGTCTAACGATGTTGAACTTCATTTAGCCCACAGAAGAAAGCCTGCGTTTATCAAGTTCTTAAAAGAGAAATAGACATATCGATTAAGGTTGGCAATTTGAAGGAATAGACAAATATTTGCCAATGCCTAAACTCGGTGGATATAAATCCTATTTCGAAATTCATATTGCCGTTCTTTTATTTGGATTTACCGCCATTCTAGGGAAATTCATCGTATTTGATCAACTTGCGTTAGTATGGCATCGGATGTGGATTGCCGTCGTAGGACTTTTATTCTTTCCAGGAGTAATCCGAGGACTAAGAAGACTGAAAAAAAGAGATGTCTTCATCTTTGCTTTAGTCGGTGTTGTAGTCAGTTTACACTGGGTCTCTTTTTTTGCAAGTGTAAAATTAGGGAACGTATCAATTGCCTTGGCATGTATGGCCACTACTACTTTATTTATTTCCTTACTTGAGCCTTTAATTACAAAATCTAAGTTCCAGTGGTTTGAATTGACATTAGGCATATTTATTATCGCAGGGATATTGCTTATTTTGGATATTGGAGAAGCGTATTATGCATCAATATTTGTAGGATTATTGGCTGCTTTTCTAGCGGCTTTATTCTCGACACTCAACAAAAAACATCTAAAAGAATATAACCCCATATCTGTATCTGCAATTGAATTGTCGTCGGGATTCCTCTTTCTAACTCTTGTTATCCCCGCAGTTCAAGGAAATTTTGATTTCAGCCAGTACTCTCTGTTTAGAGGAGATCTGAAGTCTCAGTACCTCTTATTTGGGTACTACTTGCATTCTTTTTGGTATCTACTTGTACTCGGCCTTTTATGTACATCTGTGGCATACGCCCTTGCGCTGGCCTCGCTTAGAGGACTATCTGCATTTAGTGCAGGATTGGCGGTGAATTTTGAACCAATTTATGGCGTAATAATGGCCATACTCATATTCAATGAAGACAGTGAGTTAACCACCACTTTCTACTTAGGAACTGGTCTGATTTTCTTATCTGTTTTCATCCACCCAGTGTATAAGAGAATTCAAAGGAAACGCGCCAAGAAACTATTGTAATGTATAACGCAAACTAATTCCAAAGTCTGTAATCGCTGATCTAAAACTTTGTGAGTTTTTGGGTTCGGTCAAGGTTCTGTTATAGAACATCCTAAGATTTGTATTATCGTTGATCTTGTAATCAATATTCGGTTTAATAGAGAATATGCGATTACCCGCTTGAGCCGTATTTGTCCCAAGTTCAATATCACGTCGTACTGTTATCCCGTCTCGAATACTTAAGTCGAACCTGAAATTCAAATTGTTTTCTAAGAATATCCTAGAACCTCTATACTTAATAGGAAGTTTAATGCCTTTTGTGACAAATCCAGCACCTATCACCCATTCCATATTGCGTTGTTCGATCATCTGAAATGTGTTCATAAACATGGTAATATTCCTATCTCGCTTATGCTCTAGTTTCAGTGTCAAACCGTTTTTCATAGTTACATCAACACCCAATACCGGAGTTAATCGTTCTACCAAAGAAACCCCTTGCTGGAATGTATATTTCGATTTCAAGTTATTGGTGTCATTCACCAATGTGTCAGCTCCATACGTTAATTCACTATAATAACTGTTCAAGTTAAGTGTCGAACTATACGCATGCTGAATACTAATATTCGTGAAGTATTTTTTCAACCCAAATAAGTCTTTCAACCCATTATAACTAATCTGCCAAGCAGGAGCCGGTAGTCGTTTAAAAGGATTAAGTAGGACACTCTTACCATCCTTACCGCCATAAGCAGACAGAAAAGCAAACAGCATTACATCCTGTTGCGTCTGACCATAGCCAATTGGGAATCCAGTATTCGGATCCAAGTCACCAATTCTGTCTTCGAAGCGCTTATTTCCTGAGCTGAATTCTTGTGCCTGAAGCCTTTTTGCAACTTCTATTCTGTTATCCTTAAAGGCCGTAAAAGCACCTGAGTTATAGTTTTGAGTCACATCTCCTAACTTGTCGAAAGCAGTCCCCCATGACATGAATGAAATTGAGTATTGACCAATTTCCTGTAAACCAAGGTCTAGAAATCGTTGTTCGTCATTATCATATCTAAAGTTACTAGACATGGTATTGCTTGTGCGCTTGGTAATGTTTAATGTGATTCGGAAGTTTCTAAATGGTTCGAGCGTAGCACTTCCTGTTAGGTTTTGTCCGGTCAATTGCAGAAACCGGTTGTTTTGTGCCGTGTCATTGGTCATGAAGCCGTTTCTTGCCAAATCATACCTAATATTTGGATCTTGAAAACCAAATATAAAAGGCCAAGTAGGCGTCTGTTGATCAAAGTTGTGGCCCAAATACTGAATGTCCTGATTAAAACCTGGCAAGGTTGTACCATTGGTTTCAGTATACGTTAGCTGCGCCTGTTTCATCATAAGTAAGAAAGCACCTACTCCTTTCGCAACAGGGTGTAAACCCTCTTTTTTCTTTTTCTTAGGATCTTCGTTATCCTCATCGTCAGGGTCATTTTTAGTTTCCACCGGTTTTTTCTTTTTCACCGCACGTGTAATAAATGGTCTAAGCTTTTTAGATCTATTGTAGAAAGATGTAAAATTCATCCTTCCATTAAACGTCATTGTCTGACTATTTTGAATTGTATTTCCCAAACTCGGGTAAGTGGGTGGAGCAGTGGTCCAACTATAATTGGCCGCATATTTTGCTGAAGCAGTAATCCAATTCAGACTTCTAATCTTGTTAAATGGAACTGTATAATTTAGATCCATGACTTGATTGAAGTTACGCATCGTTCCAAAATTGAAGAAGTTGTTTCTGATAGAATCTTCTTTTTCTCTTGAATCGATTTCACCAAAAGGTTCTTCTACCCAGGCATCAACTACACTATTGTAGTTAAATTTTAGGTTTTTTGTAAAGTTCCAACGACCACCATAAGTACGTTTTAAAGTAAATGATTTATCATAGAAACGGGGTACAATGGCTTCAAAATCATCATTACTCCTGTTCTGTAGCTCACCATATCTTCGATCAACGTCATATTGAAAGTTCAAACTGCTCGGCATTAAGGTGAAATTAAAATCCTTTATTAACCGAAGTTTTTTAGATCGAATTATCTTTTTAAATGGCTCCCATGGTTTAGCCCGGTTCGCATACGTATAGGCAAGGCTTGCGCGATGTGTATTTATAAAGTTTTCTTCTACAATTTGATTTCGTCTATAGGTTCTTTGAAACGAGTAGCTTGTATTAATGTTCTCAATGTCCCACAGTCGCAGCTTACCACCGCTCGTTCTATTCTTTTTGACATTCGTGAAGTTTAAACTGTATCGGCTGGTATAATCCTGACTAGTCTCTTTCACTTTTGTTTTTTCGTCACCTTCTGCAGTCTCAAGCACTTGCTTGAACAAAATGTCTGGATTTAAAGGATAATATTTAGGGTTAACGAAGTTTTCATTCCATCCAATAAACATTGGAATAGATATTCCAGTCTTCTGTGGAAAGAACTTACCCAATTCTATGTTTGAGGATATATCATATTGAAAAGTCTGATCCAAACTTCTCTCATTCAATGTTTTATCTATTCCGCCAAAGCCAATTGTTGTGTAATTCCCGGAAATATTAACGCGGGCAAAATCAGCTAGTTTGGTGACCATACGTGCTGTAGCCGCCCATCCACCTTTGTTAGAAATGCCTGTAACACGCATCTCGTTAAACCAGACTTCAGTACAAAGCTTCTCTGGGCCAGTGCCTCCATTTGGATTCATAACGCCGAGCATCATAGTTCTAACCTGACTTAAATCGGGTAATCCTACAACCCTTAATACGTGACCCCTAGAATTTGTGATTTCATAGGTTGCAGTTTTGGATCCAGTTAATTTCTCGCGTTCCAGTTTCAAATCGTACAAGTCTTGCAAAGCAAACTCCATGTTATTGGTGGACGGCCAAATTTCATCTTGTAATACAGCACCGTTTGGTGTGATTTGAAGCGGCATCTGATATTCGTAATAGTTATTCTCTAAATCTGTACCAACTCTAACATATGCCCAGACGTCTCCGTTCTGTAACTGGTCTCCTTCTGCATGCAAAAACATTTTGAAGTTTTTGTAATTCCGAATGTCGATTTCTGTGACTCTAAACGCTCCTCTTGCATCCCCTTTTTCCAATTCACAAACCCGTAGTGATAATGATTGCTCATTTTGCAGTACTTGGTTCGGCTGAGTTGGGTCTAATTCACGCGTTATTCCAGGTGGCTCCACATATTTTACTGGTACACGAGAGCTATTTTCTTCAATGTTTACAGTACTTACAACAAATTCTACAGGATCATTTGGGTCTGGTGGAAGTCCAATTGTAGGAGGGAATTTCAAACTGTTTTGATACCTTCTCCAATCTGCTCGAATCATACGCATTTCTAATAAACGTACAATTACACTATCCTCAAAACCGGTCATAAACATCCGCATAAAGCGGATAGATTTGAAGTTAGTTATCCCACCAACACGCTTTTGATAATCTCTTATCGGTATTTTAAGTTGGTAGTAAGTAACACTATCGGGCTTAGCACCTTCGTCTTCCCGAACCCCGAAAACACGAATCGAATCAGCGATATAACCTTGTCCCACGACCAAATCTTTTTGGCTTAAATCAATTTTATATTGGAAGTATTCTTCAATCTGATCTAAGGTATTGTCTTGATTTATGTCTTCATCATCAGGGAAAGTAGAATTTGCTTGTGGTGTGCCGTCAGGTAGTCGATCAAGATTAGAGTTTCCATCTGGCTGTTTGTAATACAAGTATCTGTGCAAAACAGATGTTTCGGTAACATCGTAATCTGGGTCTCTATGATGACGAAAGTTGTCACCTGCAGGATCGTCTATTGCATTTAGATACGCTAGAGATGTAGTGCCATGTTTGTTCCGTATGGCTTTTAGGTATGTAGTATCGTAAAAGCCCAATTCAACAGCATCACTAAGACCATCTAAACCAACATCTTGATACACCCGAGCATTCGGGTCATTGTCGAAACCATCCACAATTGGTTGTATTGTACCAACAATACCGCAAGCCGTTTGCTCAACTGGAGCAGAAACAGAATTCGCAGTAGGGAGTGAGTTTTCCATTGACCTTCTCTTATCAGGTAAAACGTCTTCGGAAACACTTCCAAGGTTGATGTAGAGTTGACCTCCATTGTTTTTACCAGCATATCCAACTTCCTTCTCATAAACGAATGGATCCATCATCCAGATTTCGATATAGTCGTAGTTGGCTGCCTCGAAATCTGTGTTCTCTATCCTTCGGCTGATACCAGCCCAGTTCGCTTGAGGGTTGTCGAAATGTCCGTCTGCAAGCAGGTTGTCAACGTTGAAGTTGTAAGGACCTCTTTTCCTTGGATAATAAGCCAAATCCAATGTTTGAATAGTTCGAACTTGTTGTTGCTGAATATTTTTGGTAGGGAACGGCTCGTCATATTGAATCGGTCGTACAAAGTGACCGGATCGTTGTAAAACATCCTGTTTTAAGTGTTCAGGCATCCGATCTGGTGTACTTTGAAGTACGGGATCAATTGTGTACCATGAAAACAGGCCTCTCCGATTGTTTTCAAGTTTAATTAGTCCCTGAGAAGCATTTGGAAATAAATCCGGTTGATGTTGAGGAACACTTGCGAGTTTCCAACGGCTCACATTTTTAATTTCATAAGGTGTTTCAGCGCCTTCAAAATCATCAATAAAGGAAGTCCCGCGCTCCGCATCACCAATACTCAAGGGTTTATGCGGTATAATTTGTGCAAATTCCCAGGTTAGCGCAACGGTCGATTCTTCTTTTGTTTCTATGAAAGGTAATTTGTCAACCCAACGGGTTAGCATTCTTGACTTGGTATTAAATGCACCATCAAAACCATAAATGGTATTCAACAACGGTTCTTCACCAATATTCGTTTTTGGTGTTAATGGTCGCTCACTTAAATGTAATATCGTTCCACCCAACAATAGTTTGTCAGACATTTTGTAGTCAAACCGACTTCCAATAAGGGTTTTTTGCTGCAGATTAAAGAGCGAGTTGCTCTCGCAGGTTGCTTTAATAACAGCTCCTGCACCCAGTATTCCTTCATTTATAATCGTTACCATACCTATGGTATAATCAACGATGTAGTCAGTGCCTTCGTTTAACATGGAACCGTTTGCACTAACTTTTACAGAACCTTTCGGGACGTTAAAACATTGCAATCTTATTTGGTTACTTGAAGAGCCTTTATAACTACCTCTTAAGAAAAATTTATCGTGTGACACATCCTGTTCCGCATCCCATTTGGTTGAATCGTATAAGGCATCGAATGCATAATAATCTGCATTTTTGCCATTCGCATCGTTAAAATTTGATCTCGCAAAATCGCCAAAAGGCTCCCGCATTGGGAAGATTATCCGACCTTGTCCAGCCTGAATTGTAACACCTTCAATTAGATCAAATAATCCATCTGGCTTAGCTTCAAACTGACGATTCATTTTGTCAAGTTTAAAAACAGCGTTAAGTTGTCGATTGTACCAGCCAGTTTCATTGCTTTGGACTGGCAAGTACCCTAAATCCCCACCACCTTTATCATCGGCATATACCACGTTGAAGCTAAAATCTTCAGTCTGCATGTTATAGGCTCCAAGGGAATAGATGTTTTTCATCATCAAATTCCAAGTTGGCAAATTTGTCTTGATTAAGGTTGACTTAACCATTTTGACGGTTAAAGTTGGAGGATTTTGATTATTTGGTGGTCGATCTCTTGCGAATTCTCCGACCTTATAAATTCTGCCATTGTAAGAGTATTCATATGCTACAGCAAGAATTTCATCCGTATTCAACGACTGATTCAAGGAAACATAACCCAGTTGCGCATTTAAAGTATACTCTTGTGAATTTAGCTGACGGGCATTTGTAAGATCGACATATTCCACTCCAACCTGTAGGTTATTTTTTGTGCCATCAGCGTTTCGTGAAATTGCATTGAATAATTGGTTGGCTTCGTTGGCTGGGAACTCATCGGCACCTGGAATCACGTAGTCATTGTTGTATGGATCACTTTCACCAAGATCCATTAATGCCACTAGGTTGCCTGTATTGCTGTAATTTGAAGCCCTATTCGTCACCCAAACCTCGATGTAATTTATAATCACATTACTCTGAATCACAGGTAGTCGCGATAAAGCATTGTCGTAGTTATTTGCGAAATATTGGGATATAAAATAGTGTCTGTTTACATCGTAATCACTGGCTTGTACGTTAAATTTTGTTATCTGAGCGCCGCCGTTAACTTCTGTCGTTCGGGTTTCTCCTTTTTGCTGGGTAGCGATGGCTGTCATAGTCAATTTGCCAAACTGCAATTTGGTTTTAACCCCAAATAGACTTTGTCCACCTTGAATTAAGCTACCGTTTAGGGGCAAACTCACGTTTCCTAACTCTATCGATTGTAAAATATCATTCTCTTTCCCTTGCCAGTTAAGGCCTGTTTGATTCTCAAATTCAAATGTTGCTTCCGTATCGTAATTGGTGTTAATTTTAATATGGTCACCAATTTGACCAGTTACATTCACCTGCATCTTCATCTTGAAATCGAAGTTGCCATTCTTTTGTTGACGTGCGGTGAAATTTGGATTTTCAACACGATTGTAATTTCCTCCAAAGATTAATTCTGCCGACCCACTTGGGCGAATGTCAATTAACCCATCGCCAAACATATCTACAGCTAGTTTTGGATCGAAAAACAGGTCTGGTAAAAGGCCACTGCTACGGACGAAATTTGTCGCCTGAGATTTTTGTCGGAAGTAATTTTGTTGGTCTTGTTTTTTCTGATACTCTAGGTATTCCAAGAATGACATTGGTTTTGGTGAACCAAAATCATGGTCTCCAATTTTTTTCTGAAAAGTATAGGT
>JBLING010000087.1:0-9054 GCA_047639155.1 bacterium | reverse complement strand
CGTCCATAATATTCAACCCCCACGGCTGCCACACTTGCATCAGGCCACAAATAGGCATCATACCCTGCGGTCGCTGCGACATGATGCCTGTATCCAAATCCTTTCCCAAGACCAAAATTGACACTCCCACCAGCCACGGGGTAACCCCAATGATCCAATCCTAATGGAATCCCAAAATCATAGAAGAAATATGTGCTTGAATCACGAAATGGTACATTGGCCTTTTTAGGCTTTATCATTGCCTTTGCACGTTCTTTAATTTCCTTATCGATGAAGCTGATGGTTAAAATATCTGACCAAGGAATATGCATTGTATCAATGTCTCCGATAAGCAAGTCTACTTGTTTTTGGTATTCAATCTTTACGACTTGTCCTTCGAGAATCGTTCCGGTATGTAACTCCACGCGTGCGTAACTGTGCTCTACTTGAGCCTTGGATAGACTTGTGACTCCGCATAATATAACCACGGTAAGAATATGAGGAAACCGTGAAGTTTGATTGCAATAAAGTCGCAAATACTTTGTTAGCTTTGAGTACATTTCGGCGAAATTTATGAAAAACCTTACTGTTTCTCTCCTCTTTCTTATAATTGTGAGCCTTATTTTACATTCTTGCCGTTCCACCTGCGACAAAACAATTTATTACTACGCCAAAATACCAGTCTATGGAAGTTTGGAGGCCATTCGTAGTGGTTTTGAAGTTATCCCAAATCAACCGATGGACACAATCGAGAAAATCGTTGAATTAGAGAATGCATATTTCCTTGAAGAAAAAGGTAAAGGAGTACATGTAGTTGAAAAGTCGAGTACTGGTATACCAAAACGTATCGCATTTATAAGTGTACCTGGTTGCCTGTCGATAGAAGCCTTTGGCGAACATCTATTTATTGCACAAGCTACAGATGTGATTGTGGTTGATGTCGGAGATTTGGTCAACATTGAAAAAGTTAGTGTAGTTAAAAACCTATACAATCAGTCTTATGTAAAGCAAGATTCTTTCATCGTGGGCTACACAGAGAGATATGTGGAGCGCGTTTTGGAAGACACAGACTGTGGAGATTCCTACATATATCCCGAAAGAACAGCTGAGGCTTTTGCTGCATCACTCCCTCCTCACACCGACCTAAGAATGGAATCTGGAAGCTTATTGGGATGTGATAGCGACAATCTGCGGTCATTTTCCTTTTCGGCTCAGGGAGCCTTACATCTTAGAACAACTTTTGGCATCTCCTTAGGTCAAAATGACTTTGCGCGTATAGGCAGTACAAGTGAGTTTGTAGTTGTTGGGAGCCCAGTTGTCAATTTGGCGCTTTTCAATACAAACGGAGGGAATTTAACTCGTGTTACATCCACCTTTGTTCGATCTCCGTTTACTTGTGGTCGTTTTTTTCTGTTTAAAGACGCGATGCTTTTTGCAGATTTTGAGGAGAACAGTGTAGCTCGGTGCAACTCTATAAACGCTCTTTTTATCCAACCCATTAACAGTTTTGCGGGCAGTTTTGTTTCATTTCAAGAGTTCTTTACGGAGCCACAATATTTGTCAATACAAAATACAACGATGCTTTTGTGTGACGGCTCTGGTGGTTTTGGACTATACGACATTTCAGCTCCTGAATTCTTCAGTAAAACCAGCGATCTGTTTGATGAAATAACCAACATACACAGCCACAGAAGTATATTGTCAGAGGAACGTGCTTTGGTTTGGGGGGATGATGGCTTGTTTTACTTTAACGTCAAGATTCCAACGTCTATCAAGCAGATTGGTAAAATAGAATAAAGGGCGTGAAAGTTGAAAAATCCCTAAAAATAGGATTTGGCCCCCGACAATATCGCAACCTTCCACCGTTTGACTTGCGTCTCTTTTTACCGAAGTAAATGAGGCCTGGTTTTGACATACCGGTTAAGCCGGTAAAGTATAAGTGTTGAATTTTTCAAACGTTACAACGCCCTATCTCAAAGGTACATATTTTATAAAGATCACAACTTATTTCCCGCTTATTTTTGTTAAAGATTTTATGCAAGATTTACACGGCAAACATGAGGTTATTAGCATCGTTCTTCCTTTTAAAAACGAAGTCCGATACTTAACAGAATGCATTGACTCGATATGCAGCCAGACCTATGATTTTTGGGAGTTATTGTTGGTTGATGACCATAGCACAGATGGAAGTCCAGAGATAGCTCAACGGTTTACAACCGTAGACAAACGTATTCGTTATTTCAAAAATCCATCTCACGGTGTAATTGAGGCTATGAAGTTTGGTTTCGCTCAGTCTACTGGAAATTTGATCACCCGTATGGACGGTGACGACATTAAAACACCTGATAACCTTGAACAGCTTCTAAACGCTGTTTCCCCCGGAGTAATTGGTGTAGGGCAGGTCAAATACTTCAAAACGGATGGTGTTGGAGCTGGTTATAGTCGTTATGAAGAATGGATAAATGAGCGCACAAAATTGAATAACAGCTTTGAAGAAGTGTATAAAGAATGTGTAATACCATCGCCATGTTGGTTGGTTTACCGAAACGATTTTATACAGGCTGGGGGGTTTGATTCTTTGTTTTATCCCGAAGACTACGATTTGTGTTTTCGGTTTTACAAGGCCGGGTTAAAAACGAAAGGTACGCTGAGCATTATTCATTTTTGGCGTGATCACGATATCCGAACAACGCGCACTTCACCTCATTATGCAGACAACCGATTCATGGATTTAAAACTGCATTACTTCAACGAAATAGATTGTGATCCAAATAAAACTCAGGTACTTTGGGGAGCTGGCAAAAAAGGAAAATACATTGCAAAAAACTGGCAGGACAACAATATTTCGTTTATTTGGCTAACCGATAATCCGAACAAAATCGGGCATGATATTTACGGTAAGGTGATCCAATCTCCTCAAACGATAGAATTTAATTCGAATCATCAAATTGTTGTAGCTGTCGCGGAACCAGGTGGTCAAGAAGAAATCAAGCTTAAAACACAGGATGAAGGACTGTCAATGTTTTGGATGTGTTAGGCCAATTCAAACACGGTAATTTCTGGCCATATACCCAATCTACCAGGAAACCCTAAGTAACCAAAGCCTCTATTTACATATAACTTTTGTTTTCCTTCCTCATATAGTCCGGCCCATTCAGGGTATATATATTTTACCGGGCTCCATTTAAAACCTCCAGTTTCAATTCCAAATTGCATTCCGTGGGTATGCCCACTAAACATTGCATCTACTTGTGGGTAATCCTTTAGAACCTCCGCACGCCAATGACTTGGATCGTGTGATAATAATAAAGTCGGTAGATCTGCGTCTACTCCAGAAATTGCTTTTGACAAATCGCCGTATTTTTTGAAATGCATTTTCGCACCCCAATTTTCGATTCCAACAACGGCCAATTGCTTTCCTTCTTTTTCAATAATCTCATGTTCGTTCATCAGTAAACGCCAACCAAGTTTGTCGTGTACTTCTTGAATTTTAGCAATATTCTCAGGCAAGTCCGACGCTTTAAAACCAGGAACGTACTCTCCATAGTCATGATTCCCCATGGTTGCAAACACCCCTAACGGCGCAGATATTTGTCCGAAGATGTCAATATAATCGTCCATTTCCTTGGCATCGTTATTTACAATGTCCCCAGTAAAAAACACAAGGTCTGCATTCTGCTCTTTGATGACGTCAATTCCTTTTTGAACGGCATCTTTATTCCAAAAACTACCACTATGAATGTCTGATATCTGAAGCAATTTCAAACCCTTAAATGCATCGGATAAGTTGGGTATGGTCAGTTTTTGATTGACCACTTGATATTGGTGTGAACCTTTTATTACACCATACGACAACGCCGCACCAAAGCCAGTTGCAACAAATGCGCCTGACTTCATTAAAAAAGACTTTCTAGAAATCCCTGTTTCTGTAGAAGCTGTTTTTGAAAAGAAAGACGCAACCCACTGAAATAATCGAACTATATCATCGAGCGTCATAAATATTCCCCAAATAAGTTGGATCATCAGGAATATAAAAAAATAGCTCAAAGCAACCTTAGTCCAAAAGTCTTGTGGATTGGTTCGTATTCGAGTTGAGAAGTACGCGAGTGACCCATAAGCCAAAGCAACCAGAATCCAGTACCCAATCTTCAACAGAAGCGCTGACTTACCTTCAAACTGTTGAATAATAATTTTAAAGCCTTGAAAAACATAGAGGTTTAGCAAGAACAAAATACCAAGAAAAATTATAAAACGCTTCATAGCTGCAAAACCCTTTACTTAAAAAAGGCATGCAAAGAAGACAAATCGCATTCATAATTGTTTCATTTTTTGTCGATAAAACTACGAGACTAGACACTTTTACAAAATCGTTAAAACAACTAGGCCCATTTATTTGTCTATACATATAATTTTGTGTCATGTCACTCGAAGAAGATATCAAACAAGAAAAGTTTAGTTCGGAATACCAGAAACTTGCAATCAATATTGCATTTACGAATAGTTTTTTGACCAATTTGTTAAACAGCTACCTTAAACCCTACGACCTTTCCGTGCAACAGTACAATGTTTTACGTATACTTCGTGGACAGCACCCAAGCCCAGTGTCAATTAACGCCATAACAGACAGAATGATAGACAAAATGAGCAACGCTTCACGATTGGTAGAGAAATTGCGTAAGAAAGATATGATACACCGTCAGCCATGTAACACAGATAAACGTCAGGTTGACGTATGTATTACGACAAATGGGCTTGAAAATTTAAGTAAGATTGATGCTTTGATGGGACAATACGAACATCAATTTGACCATTTAGATATTTCAGAAGTGACAATGGCCAATAAAGTATTAGACGATTTAAGAAAAAACATAAATGATTAAAAAAATTAAAACCACAACATTCTTATCTTTCATAGCGCTTTCGTTATTCAGTTTCACTACTGCAATTACAAGTGCTGATTTTACCGTATTAGCGGAAAAAAGTTCCATAAAATGGACTGGCTACAAACCGGGTGGAGAGCACAAAGGAACCGTGAATATAAAAAGTGGAAGCTTGGACATCGAAAATGATATCATTCAATCTGGAACAGTTATAATCGACATGCCAACGATAAAAGTTACCGATTCTGAAAGTGCGAAATTATTGAACCACTTAAGAGGTGAAGATTTTTTCAATGTTAAAAATTTCCCAACAAGTACACTCGTAATAACAAGCAGTAAGTCTGTTAGCGTTGACACAAGTGGTAAACACACATTGGAGGTGACAGGCAACATGACCATTCTTGGTAAAACTGAATCAATCACTTTTCAAGCTATTAACACAGCGAAAACGGATAATTACATGTTTTACAATTCGAACATTACAATAGACCGAACTATGTTCGGAATCACTTATAAGTCTAGCATGTTCGGAGACGCAATGATCAAAGACAATTTTGAATTGGCTGTAAAACTACGCGCTAAAAAGAACTAGTAAATCACCAAAAAATTATAAAGGTCTCATACGAGGCCCTTTTTTTGTTGTTTTGATACTATGCCATCAAATCCAAGATCCTTTCGTTGTCTATTGATCTGTGTTTTGACTATATGGATTATGCTAAATGGTTTTACCCTTGGCACGCCATGGATATACTCAATTGACCCCGTTAAGAGTCCAGTTGAGTGGCGAATTAATGACTCTCTGGTTTTGAAGGGATCAATCGACACAGGGTATGCGCATAGTTTTATGGGAACACTGTTTGATGGATTAATAACTTTCGACATGGCCGGTTTAAACGCTTATGACCTAAAACAAAACCTGTTCATACACGGGCAGCCTGTTTTTAACACATCGAAATATCCTTTATGCTCGTTAGCATTTACGAAAGGTGAATGGGATGGGTATCGAAAATATAGGACTACGGGTGTGTTAACACTAAAAGACATTTCGAAACCTATTCATTTCACTTGGAAACGTGGTATACCGGATACGACAAGAAAAAGTGAACGAAGTTTTTACACACGTTTAATCATTGACAACGAATCTTTCGACATAGCTGGTGGCAATGCGAGCACTATACTCGAAGTGAACACCTCTGGTACTGGACAAAACTTCTAATCCTTTAAAATCTCGTCAATACTGTTAGACGACACTGCATGATATCCCGGCTTTGCTTCAACATAAACTTCCTTTGCCCAAGCCTTTCCCTCTTCCGTTTTTGCCAAAGCCTCATACAATGGAGATAGAAATTTTCTTCGTCCAACAGACTTCAAAAAAGTAGCGATATTAGGATACCCTGGCTCGTAATTGACAGCAATGCAATGTTGAAACCAGTCACATAAAATTTCGTTATTTCCGCTATTTGTTAAACCAAAAACACGGTCTAATTCTGCCACCTGATTTCTATCCAATTTGTGTTTCAGTCCGCGTAAGAAGTACAACCAATGATGCGTCGTCCAATTCTCTGTCACCAAACGCTCCGCTTGGTTTCCGTTTAAAAATTTCAATATTTCTACTTCTACTTTTTCCAGTTCTGCAGATTGCGGGTCGGGTGCGTTTGAAGGTAAGCCTGGACCATAAATCCAAGCTTTGGGTTGAATTTGGGCATAAAGCGCAGAATCGCCTTTCAACAAGTGTTTATCCAAATACGCTTCAAATTTTGCTGTGTTCATAGGTTTGAAAGCATTTTCAGAAAAATACTGCTTAAGGAATACATCAAATTTTGCTCTTCCGACGGTTTTTTCAATAGTCTGAAGAAAGAATCTACCTTTTTCATATGCGATGTCTGTTAACCCGTCATCAGGATTACGGCCCGTTAGCTCAAGATATAAATGAGTATCCTCTTCTTTATTTTCTTTTGTCAATCTCTCAATGGTATGTTTCAACTCACCCATCCCAAGTTTCGTTTGCATTTCTTCGTATGGCTTGCCATAAATTTTTTCCATTATCCGCTGTTCGAAATAAACAGTGAACCCTTCGTTTAACCAGAAGTCATTCCATGTTTCGTTGGTTACTAAGTTACCTGACCAGGAGTGAGCAAGTTCATGTGCGATTAACGCAACCAGACTTCGATCACCAGCAATAATTGTTGGGGTTGCAAATGTTAGCCTTGGGTTTTCCATCCCACCGAATGGGAAGCTTGGAGGTAAGACAACGACGTCGTATTGACCCCACGCGTATTTTCCGTACAAAGCCTCAGCACTATCAATCATGCTTTGCATATCATTAAACTCCCACACACATTTCTCCAACATACTTGGTTCAGCGTATACGCCACAGTTTCTACCCAAAGATTGGTAACTCAGGTCACCAACGGTCAGTGCCATTAAATAGGACGAAACGGGTTGTGTCATTGTAAAAGAATAAACGCCGTCTTCGTTTTTGGTTTGACCATTTTCAGCGCTCATTAAAGCGATTAATGATGGATCTGTTTTGATTGTTGCGCTGTAGGTATATTTTACTCCAGGACTGTCTTGACAAGGAATCCAGGTACGTGCTAAGATTGCTTGAGATTGGCTAAAAAGATATGGATGTTTCCCTCCAGCTGTTTGTTCAGGCTTTAACCATTGTAAAGCTTCGGACGTCGGGCTAGTTTGATAGTAGATGGTTATACTTTTTGTGCCCTTCTTCAGGTTAATGGCCAAATCTTGTCCAAAATATGGGACATCCTCAGACAATAAATACTTGGCTTCAGAGCCGTCATCCAAGAGAATTTTGTCAATCGTCAGCTGTCTACTATCAAGGTGTAATACCGCCGCATCCGTGTTTCTCGATAAGTCTAACCGGACATTCCCAGACAAAATCCGCTTCTCAAAATCGACGGATAAGTCAAGGTGCATATGGGTTATAGCTATTTCGGATGGGTTGCTAAAGGTATGTGCGTCTCCCATCGTCTCATTATCTTCAATTGTTGACCCTTGGTTGGCGCCCTCCTTTAAGGCGGTATTGTTTTTGCAACTGTTTAAGATGCACAGTGACAGTACAAATAGACTGGAACTCATGGCGATTGTTGTGATTCTCTTCATTCTTATCGATTACTAAGGGTCAAATATAGTATCGCAGCAATAAAAGAGTGTTTATAACGTTCACCCCATAACCAAAAAATAATTATGCAAAGTGAACAATATTTATAATTTTGCACAACTTGTTAAGACATGATAAACATATTTAATCTAAAACAACTACAAGCAAGTAACTGGTTAACTCGGTTTAGCCTTATGCTAACCTTGCTTTGTAGCATGGCTTTTATCTCAATCGCTCAAGACGATGAGTACACAGATGAATACTCTGATGAGTATGGTGATGAGTACTCTGATGAATATTCTGGAGACGAATATGGAGATGAAACCAATGATGACTCTGGGGATGATTACGGTGACTCTGGTAATGAGTTCAGCGACGCATTCGGAAGTAGTGAAAGAGAAGAGTATGTACCTAAAAAAATTATTCGTAAACCATACATAAGATTTGTTCCTCCTTATGATTCAACGCGTGAACTTGTCCTTTATAAGGCAGTAATTGAAGTAAAAGACCGTGAAGGTTACGAAGTTGAAATCGACACAATAAATTTCAGGGCCCACGAGTGGTTAGAATCTCAGTTCGGCAAAAACTTAAAGAAGTATTTGACCTCAGATGCGATTAACGAGAGCGCAGGGGAAATGGAATATAAGATTATTGTCCATGGAATGTTTACTTGTGAAATCCAGCCAAATGAATTTACAACTATAGTAAATGGACAGGTTGAATACGACATGGAGATTCGGGTTAGAGATGGTCGTTACCGATATACGATTAAGAACTTAGTGCATGTTGCAGATCCTAGACCAGGGGAAAAAGAAGGTGAAAAAACCTACTTTGAGTATTTAATGAAGAGTGAAGATGACGTTCGGGAAGGTGATCGCGTATTAATCGCAGCTGACAAGAAAATCAATTCGATGATGGACGCGCTTCAAAAGACTTGTCAAACTGCGCCTATTCAAGAAGAAGACGACTGGTAGGTCTGGAAATAAAAAATATTTAAAAATCCTGAATCATTATAAATGGTTCAGGTTTTTTTTTGACTATAAATTTGTTTTGGTACGACCCTAATGAATTTGC
>JBLING010000086.1:0-9071 GCA_047639155.1 bacterium | reverse complement strand
ATAAAATTTAATAGGTTCATAGTTCTTATTTTTCAACAAAACTATTGCCCATTAATGCAGCCAATCTACATTCTGGTATATTTACGGAGAATCAGAATAACATATAATCAAACGTCTATCGCAATGAAATTTATTAAAACTTATGATTAAAATGCATCAGCGACACTTTTTCTATATTCTACTTCCACTTATCGTAGCTTGTGGAAGTCTCACTCAAAGAAAAAGTTTTTATGTTGATCAGGAAAAAAGAATATTTATCGTTGACCTACCGAAAACTCCGTCAGATAAAGATATTAAAAATACAACAGACTGTCCACGACCTGTCTTATATGTTCTCCACGGGAATCCATCAAATGCTACTTTAATGAGAAAATATACTGGGTTAGATGAGACCACGTCCTATAGTGAGTTCATAATAGTTCACCTTTCTGCTCAAAAAAATAGATGGGCTTATAAATATGATACCGCAAAAATTCAAAATGAAATAACGTATTTAGATAGGGTGATTGATTTGGTTGACTCCTCTTATAATACAGACACTTCTAAAAGGTTTTTAGTTGGATTTTCTGGAGGCGGTTTTTTTATTTCCCAATTCTTATCTCAAAGTGAAAATCAAGTTCATGGCGTAGCTTTAGTTGGTAGTACATTAATGAGAGAGTCTAGGTGTTTAAGCAACTACAACAACGTAATTCCATGGTTATTAATAATTGGAACAGAAGACCCTTTCTATAACGGTACACTATTTTCTCAGCCAGCAGATAGTAGTGTTATGTATCTTGTCAAGGCTAATAATTGTTCAACCACACCACAAATTCACAAATTCGTTGATACAAATAAAAGTGACAGTTCGAGTGTTCGTGATAATTATTTTTCCTCAAAAAACGGGAATGATGTCTGGTATGTTGAAATTACGAACGGTGGGCATCACTGGCCCAATGCAGTGTTTAATCCCAATTTCCTTTTCCCCAAAAGTAAATTGGGTAATTTAAATCGAGATTTTGACACTAATAAATACTTAATCGCGTTTTTTGAACATTGTCTATCAACGTCCGATTTTAACATTGAGCTTAATCTTGACACTAACAGTAAATGGAATGTACTTGGTAAACAACCAGAGGTACAAAATAATGAAAAATGGAAGTAATAATTTAACAAAGGGGAACTGCCGGGAGTCGAAATAAAAACACAATTGTCTGTATATAAGTGCTTTATGTTCTTGTTTTTTTGCCAGGTGAAACAAAAAGATACCCGACCAACTAGTAAATGATAATTTTCTTGGTCTTTAAAACCACCCCAGTAGGGCTAGATATTTCTATGATATAAATTCCGTTTGCAACAAATTTACTTAGGTCCATAGAGTGTGTTGTTTTGGATATTGTTGTCTGAAATACCAATTGTCCGATATCATCAACTATTTTAACCTGGTAACCTTTAAGTGTACAAGCTTGTTCTGTGTCTATGTACAACATGTTATCTGTGGGGTTAGGGTAGACCCTCACTTCACACGTTGAACTTGGTGTAGTATTACGGTTGAGTTTTATATAAAGTGTATCTGTAACTGCTACATAAAATGTGTCCCTAGTTGTAACGGTATCGTATTGCACTATGTGAGTTGTGTCATAAATAGGCACGGTTACAAAATTTGTGTCATAAATCACTATCCGTGTGGTGTCGTAAACATCAATGACATTTGTATCATTGATTATGACATGGGATGTGTCATAAATAGTGACGTCGGTTGTATCGTACACGGTAACAAAAGTTGTGTCATAAATGGTCACATTAGTCGTGTCGTAAAATGTCATCGAATCTTTGTTGCAATATCCATAATACAAATACTTGATTTCTTTCTCTTCTAATGCTCGATTATAGTACCGAAAATCATCCATTTTGCCTTTAAAGTTATAGTTGACTGAATATGTTTTGTTGTTGCCCGAAAAGGTTCCTAAGTAGAGATCATGATCCATATCTAGGGCCTTCCCATCATTATATTGGACCTGTTGCAAATCCCCATCGAAATAATGATAGGTCTTTTGGTCTTTACGTACTACCACCGAATGATGCCAAACGTTTAAATAGTCGGATGGTGAATAAAAGTCAAAATAATATGTATTGCCAGTTAAGTTGAATGTGGTGTGGCGAGTAAAATATTCCGAATTGGTTTTGAGGTAGGCTACAACGTTAATTCCATCTCTCAACAAATTAGACGAAGCTGTGCTGGAGTATGCATGACCATCAAAAATATATTGTTGATCACTAATCCCAGAAGGCAGTCCGGATTGCGGGTGCCAACCTGTAGGGTAAAACCAAATCGATAGGGCGAAATCCTCTACCTTACTTAAATCGCTGCTTGGACTGATCTTGATATAATCGTCACTTCCATCAAAGCTATACGCTGCATTTGTGGTACCAAATCGATCAGTTGTGCTAGTGGCTCCATACACGCTTCCATCGTTTCCATTTGTAGTAGAATCGTCTGCATTTCCATTCAATGGAATGTGAATTACTAGACTATCCGTAAGGCTTTGTGACCATGCAGGTGACAGTAGAATAGTTTGAAAACAAATGAGAAGAATGACGATCTTTTTCATATTGGGCAAAAATAAGCTCGAATATAATCATCAAATGCCATACAGCTCTACCAATTCTCGTCTCGTACACAGCCAATTACATCTTGTATGTACAACAATATAAATGACATCTTAAATTCTCTATAAAAATAAAAGCCCCGTTATGGGGCTTTCTCGATTTAAGTGGAACTGAAGGGAGTCGAACATCATCAAAATTAACTGAAATATCTTTTGGTGTAATGTAACTACATAAAAAACAGCACCCTGGATTCTCAGGTTTTCCCAAGGTGAGGCTTCAGTTTTAACTGAAGGGTGAATTGATGAACAAAGATCAAAATACTATTGAAAGTTTCACCTAAACATTCTTTTGCCACTTCTACAGTGTACTTTCCTACTAACGCTTTTACCGACGAGCGCATGTTCGGTTGCTTGCGGATTTAAAATCGAGGGAAAAGACGTATTTATGCGCACCACGCGGTTTGTCACTGTAAGCAAAACTTGCACAGAAACACTTTTGCACTTAATTAAGTACAACATTATGCAAATCACAACCGTATCAGAATTTAGAAAGGATATCAAGTCATACTTAGATAGTGTCGTCAAGAATTTTGAAACCTTGATTATCAATCGTGGTAAAGATTCTGGAATCGTTGTTATGTCGTTGGAAGAATATAATTTGTTAATGTCAACTAATCATGAACTATCTTCTCATAAAAATGAAAAGAGGTTAGATTCTGCTATCGACAAACTAAAAAAGGGAGCATCATTCACTAAAGACATAATCGAAGACTAACGATGAAATATGTTTTTGTAAATGAGTCTTGGGAAGATTACCTGTATTGGCAAAAGACAGACAAAAACAAACTTAAAAAAACTAATGAGCTATTGAAGGAAATCGCCCGTAACCCTTTTGATGGTATTAGAAAATCAGAACCATTAAAACATAAATATGCCGGATTTTGGTCAAGACGAATCGACAGTGAACCCAGACTAATTTACCAATATACAGATGACGAAATTTTAATCGCAAAATGTAGGTTTCATTATGATTGAAGTGTTGTCGCCAATCTTGATTAAAGAACCCGAATCTTATAACTAGGTGACTCTCGACACTTCAACATTTTACATTTTACATTTCTACCGCCCCAACTACCCAAAAGCGAAGCGCCCCAACAACCCAACCACCAAAAGCGTCAGCGTCCTAAAGCGCCAAAGCCCCAACATCCTTCCCTCCAAAGTTCCCCGAACTCATCATCAGAAAAACCGTGTTGGGTTTTGAATGTGTTTTAAGCGTATCCCAAAGCACATTGATATCCGTTTCAACAGTAACATTCCCAAATTGTTTTTGGACTTCTTTTGCCTCGAGTACCTTCATCTTTTTCATTTCGAAAACGTGTGTGTTGAAATGCACGTATGATGTGTCTGCTGCGTCCATTGAGCCAGCATAAAGTGGCAAGAAGGAATCATTTAGACTACTGAAGGTATGCAACTCCAATACCGCGATTACTGTATGATTTGGGTATGTGTCTTTTACCGCTTCAACAGTAGCTTTTACTTTGCTTGGCGAGTGCGCAAAATCTCGAAATATAACAATCCCATTCGCATCCGATATTTTTTCCAATCGTTTTGCGGTACCAGAAAAGTTCTGCAATGCGGATAAACAATCTGCTCTTGGAATACCCAGCTGCACACACGCGTGGACTGCGGAATGCATGTTTTCTAAATTGTGCTTACCGAATACCTCCATTGGATACGCTATGTTGTTTTCAAAAACCGTAACAACAGAATCGACAGTTTTATGGACCAAAGCTTCATACGGTATTACATGCTTAATGGTCGCTCTTTTAGCAATCTTATTCAATACATCATGTTGGTAGTAGATCAAACTGCCTTCTGGGATAATTGTATCAGTAAACAACTGAAATTGATCACAATATCCTTCCCAGGTTGGAAACACGTTTATGTGATCCCACGCTACTCCTGTAATAATTGCAATATGTGGATTGTACCACATAAATTTCGGTCGACGGTCAATTGGAGAGCTCAAGTATTCATCGCCTTCGAGAATAATTAACGGAGCATCGGACAGTTTCACCATCAATTCAAAACCATCCAATTGAGAACCCACTAAATAATCAAAAGCTCGATTTTGTTGCATTAACACATGCATAATCATTGCGGTGGTGGTCGTTTTGCCGTGACTACCAGCCACCACTACTCGTGTTTTATCCTTGCTTTGTTCAGCAACGAATTCTGGAAACGATTGAATCACCAATCCCATTTCGGTTGCTTTTAATAACTCTGGGTTATCCTTTTGGGCGTGCATCCCAAGAATGATCCGATCGATATCAGGTGTTATTCTTTTTGCGTCCCAGCCCATTACCTCTGGTAACAAACCAGCTTTTTCTAGGCGCCCTTTTGACGGTTCAAAAATCTCATCATCGCTTCCGGTAACGGCGTGACCGTTCGTTTGAAGCTCAAGAGCGAGGTTGTGCATTACAGCACCGCCGATGGAAATTAAATGAATTCGCATAATCTTGACATTAAGGTGAATCACAACGATACAACATTGTACGATATTCGAACGTTAAGGAAATCAACAGCTGTAGAATTATGAAAAAAAAATTAGTCTTTGTAGCCTTTGTACTTTTCTGCTCATTGGCTTTTATGCAGTATGTGGCCATGGATCGCGTTTTTCAAACAAAAACAAGTGAGCCTATTGCTCAAGACCAAATCAATGTAACTCCAGTTAAAACAGAAATATATTCTGTTGGCGACTACATCGTGGTTAAGAAAGACGGAAAGTATTTCGTTTACGAGAAAAAGGCCAAATCAATCTGACTAAACCGACCTTATTCGGAGCTCGTCTCCGATAAACCATCTACCGACAATTTCCATTGCTAAAAAAGTAATGTACACTTTGTGTTTCCCACTTTGACATAAATAGGTGATCTCTCCTACCCTAACACCAGAATCAAGCTCTTTCGTTACAATTCGGCGTTTCACCAACTCCATATTACGTAAACTAAAATGCATGACTTTAGCATCCTTCAAAAGCTTTATATGTTGCTTTCTCAAGTTCTGCTCCCAGTACTGCTGCTTGACAGTAGCCAAACGTTGCAAGCGTGCCAAATCCATGCTGTCAAACTCTTCCTGTAACATTGGTGCCGTAGGCAAGTAAGGCTTCAGCAATTCAAATTTCTTGGTTTTCAAAACTTCAAAAATGGAATCAGCAAGTTCTGGTAAGGTATCACATAAGCTGCGTCCATACCGCAGCTCAACAGAGTCGACTTTTACCCAAAAAGCAGAATCCGAATTCGTTTGAGCTCCGCACAACAATCCACTGCCCAAAGACACAAGCAATAGAGAATAAAAACAGAAACGTGTAATGAATTGCATTGGTAATTTATAAACGTGAGAAATATAGTAATAATTATAATGTCCCAACAATCAACTCCAGTTTTAGATCAGATTTTACGACGTGAAACGCGGTCTAATTCAGGCACTTTTCAACCTTCCCCCCATTCAAGGATGCAAAAATGATGTTTTCGTGACACTTATGTGACAATCGAAGTAAACTATTGATGCCTCATTACCGTTAAACTTGTATCTATTATTTAGTCAATAAGTTTTCTTACGACGAAGATTAATTGGTTTTACGACATCTAAGGCAGCCGACGCGAGTCGGCTGTTTTATTTTAGCCTATTCCGGGTTTAACATTAAATCTTGCTCTTATCTTTGTTTCCTCATGAAAAACCTACCATTTATTCTGGCGGTACTCTCCCTGTTTGCCGTTAGCTGCACCTCCATCACAAACGAAGACACATCAAATGACAGACCTTTAGTTGTGGCAACAACTAGTATTGTCGCTGACATAGCAACAAACATTTGTGCTGATTTTGCTGATGTAAAATCATTAATGGGCCCAGGCGTAGACCCACACCTGTACAAAGCATCACATGGGGATATTGAGCTACTCACAAACGCTGATGTAGTCATTTATAACGGACTTCATCTTGAAGGTAAGATGTCGGAGATACTTGAAAAACTTAAATCATCAAAGACAATTATCGCGGTTAGCGACGGCGTGGACCCATCTCTAATCAGAACCATAAACGAAGATGCAGATGTACACGATCCACATATTTGGTTTGATATTTCAATGTGGTCCAAAGGTGTTCAGCACGTATCCGAATCGCTGATTATAAAATATCCAGAGCACAAATCGGTTATTGAGGCTAAAACGAAATCTTACCTACACGAAATGGACTCAGTGCACAATGCATGTTTGGTAGTTGTTGAAGCACTTCCGGTTGAAAAACGTATCCTTATAACATCGCATGACGCCTTTGAATATTTTGGACGTAGCTACAACTTTAAAGTAAGAGGGCTTCAAGGGATATCTACGCTTTCAGAATCTGGTTTGAAAGACGTAACCGACATGGTAAACTTTATCATTGACAATAAAATTAAAGCCGTGTTTGTAGAGAACTCAGTTCCTCAAAAGGCGTTAAGATCAGTTATTGACGGTTGCAGGTCGAAAGGGCACGAAGTGGAAGTAGGAGGAGAATTGTTTTCTGACGCACTTGGGGCAGACCGCACGCCAGAAGGAACCTACCTTGGTATGATTTATTATAACGTCGAGACCGTAACTAACGGGCTAAAGTAATATGAAACCATCTGTAGAAACACACAATTTAACTGTCATTTACGACAAAAAACCGGCCATCTGGAATATCGATTTCACGCTTCCTGTTGGTAAAATAATTGGCATTATGGGCCCAAATGGCTCGGGCAAATCAACTTTGCTCAAAGCCATCATGGGAATCATTGAACCCAACATTGGCTATAGTAAAATCTTCGACCAAGAACTTGATGATGTACGTATGAAAGTTTCGTATGTGCCACAACGTCAATCGGTTGATTGGGATTTCCCAGCAAGCGTTTGGGATGTTGTAGCAATGGGACGCTATGCTTCAAAAGGATTGTTCAAACGTTTGAACAAGGTAGATCATGAGACAATAGAAGAGAGTTTAAAAAAAGTGAACATGACTGCGTTCACAAACCGACAAATTTCACAGCTCAGCGGTGGCCAGCAACAACGTGTATTTTTAGCGCGTGCTTTGGCACAAAACGCAGATATATATTTGATGGACGAACCGTTTGTTGGCGTTGACGCTGCAACGGAGCAAGCCATCATCAATCTACTTAAGTCTATGAGAGATGCTGGTAAAACACTACTTGTAGTGCACCACGATTTGCATACAGCACAGGACTATTTTGAACATATGGTGTTACTTAACACAAGATTGGTCGCAGAAGGTCCAACAGAAAAAGTGTTTACCCAAGAAATATTAACTGAAACCTATGGTGGTACGTTAACTACCCTGAGTAAAGTGGCGAGTGCACTGAAAGAAAAAGACTTTCCGATGCGACATAAATAATGCAGTTTCTAAGCGAAATATGGTCCTTTTTCACGTTTTCAGAACCCAATGTTAAAGTTGTGTTTTGGGGAAGTTTGATTTTGTGCTCCATCTCTGGATTGATGGGCACATTTACACTTTTGCGTAAACGATCGTTGATCGGGGATGTTATTTCGCATTCGGTATTGCCAGGCATTGCATTGGCTTTTATTATTGGTCAACAGAAAAACCCGCTGTACTTAATCATTGGAGCGACAATTACGGGTTGGTTATCGACTTATCTTGTTGACTACATCACAAAGCACTCTAAAATAAAAAACGACACCGCTATCGCGTTAATTCTGAGTGTTTTTTTCGGTGTAGGTGTACTACTATTAACCCATATACAACATTCTGGCAATGCTTCCCAAAGCGGCTTAGACCAATTTATTTTTGGACGGGCATCTGCAATGAACATGAGTGATATTTGGTTGTTCAGCATAGTTGGAACAATAATCACCATTTTAATCGTTGTGTTTTTTAGAGGATTGTCCTTGCTTTCGTTTGATGAAAGCTATAGTCAGTCTATCGGATTCCCCAATGAATTACTCAAGCTCATTTTATCCATCACCACAGTAGTAACAGTCGCTATGGGTGTACAAGCTGTTGGTGTTGTGTTGATGTCTGCATTGCTTATAACCCCAGCTGCATGTGCAAAATTTTGGACCAATAAAATTATCCCAATGGCCATTTTAGCTGTTGTTCTAAGTGGATTATCGGGTGTGCTTGGCTCTGCAATTTCATACACGTACAACGGTATGCCTACTGGCCCATGGATCGTGGTGGTTATTTCTTTATTCGCTTTCGTAAGTGCGTTTATTGGAAGCAAACATGGGTTGGCGAAGAAATACGTTCAGCGGAGTAAGAACAATACAAAGATTCTTCGTGAGAACACCATAAAGCTGTTTTTTAACCCAGTTACTTTAGGCGAAACACAATTTCGTTTTGATGACATATTTGCAAAAAGTAAGATGCAACGGGCAACCTTAAAAAAAGGGCTGAAACTTTTGAAGTCAGACGACCTTATCGAAGTAGCGA
>JBLING010000085.1:0-9162 GCA_047639155.1 bacterium | reverse complement strand
CGCTCTAGTTTGGTGAGATTTGCCTCGCGTGCGACATAAGTTGCATTGTTGTAATTAAGCAGTAGATTCAAAATAAAACAAGTATCCTTATTATTAATTGCTGTTTTTAGTACGTTTGGTTTTATCGCCAACGGACAAGCAGGCTTGCCGGCAGATGCCACACCAGGTAAATGTTATTCAAAATGTTATATCCAGATCAGTGGAAAACAAAAACAGAAAGAGTATTAATTAAAGAAGCAAGTACCAAAAAAGTTGCGGTTGCAACGAAATTCGAAACGCGGACTGAACGTGTTCTTATTAAAGAAGCATCAAAACAAATCAAAACGTATCCAGAACGTTACGAAGCTAGAAATGAACGTGTTAAGGTATCTGACGCAACCACAAAATAGGTGAAGCAAAAAGATGCGATATGTACTTCGGAAAACAGTGATGATTACATGGTTTGGTGTTTGGTTGAAGTTCCAGCGCAATACAAAACGGTAACAAAACGCGTTGTTGTTGTTGAACAAGCTAAAACAGTAGAACTTGATGTTCCTGCTCAACACAAATCCGTTACCAAACGTGTATTGGTTGCCCCAGCAACGTTTAACACAATCAACATTCCTGCAGAATTTAAAACAGTCTCCAAACGAATTTTGGCAAAACAAGGTAGAATGTCTGAATACCGTGAAGTGGTTTGTGCTAAGTATGTAACTAGCGACATGGTTCGTCAGGGACAAAGAGCACTTATGGCAAAAGGATATAGTGTTGGACCTGCAGGAGATGACAATATTTTAGGTAAAGACACTAGAACAGGTTTACTAAAATACCAGCGCGACAATGGCTTACCAGTTGGTAACCTAAACAAAGAATCATTAAAACACTTAGGTGTGCCAGCCAAATACTGGGACAAATAAGGGTGAAAAAAATAACTTACTATCAAAACACTGGTCGGTTGACTGGTGCTTTTTTTATGTGCGCTTATACAGACGTAATTGCACTGCTGTTCATATTAGAAATTGCATTCTGCAGTTATATCAAGTAACTACGCACCACATGTTTATACGTACTCTTTTCGCTTTTATTCTGATAGTTTCATTCCAACTCCATAGCGAAGCTCAAGTTGTGTTTGAGGATATTTCGTTCACAAAGGCAATTGCTAAAGCAAATAATGAGCATAAGTATGTATTTCTAGATTTCAGGGCAGACTGGTGCAAACCGTGCATCGAAATGGAAAGGACAACTTTTCAGGATACTACAATTGGGAACTACTTAACTGAGAAAGCAATTTCACTTAAAGTCGATGTTGATTTGTTCACAGGCATGGATATAAAGGAAATGTATAACGTGAATGAATATCCCACTATGTTGATCTTAGATCCTTACGACAGTGCCGTTCAACTGCGAATGATTGGATTCAAACCAGCCCATATTTTATTGGGAGATTTGAAATTTGTAATGGAAGAAATAGTCCCAGACAACAATGAGACCTCTACTCCTACGGAAAGTAGTCCTAATGTTACAAAGCAAAAATGCTTTTTACGCAGGTGGATTGATAAGATTACTCACTAAGACTGATGCTCTTTGTTTTCTCCCGATTTCCCTTTACTAAAATATGGTTTGAGTATGTAAAATGCAGCAACAAATATGATTGCTGTGACCAATATCTCTGATGCAATCCAGAGTATTAAATAGTCTTTTTCGTTCATTACTTTTTCTTAATTGCTTTGAGGTATCTGTTTAACTCATCACGTACTTTAGGGAACAGAAGTAACAGTCCTATCATGTTCGGAAAAACCAGCGCCAGAATCATGGCATCTGAGAACTTAATTACGGCATCCAACGTTGCTGCAGCCCCAACGACTACAAATAGTAAGAACAATACTTTGTAAACCATATCAGCAGCCTTTCCACGACCGAATAAGTATTTCCATGATTGCAAACCATAGTACGACCATGATATCATGGTTGAAAATGCAAATAAAATAATCGCTATAGTGAGCACTATAGAAAAGTGTGGAATCACTTGATCAAATGCCATAGAAGTTAAATCAACCCCTCCTACAATTTGGCCAGTTTCACTCATAACCACGTTTCCGGCACCGTCGCCTCCATACACAAATGCGCCATCCATATTGAAAAATATAATAACCAAAGCAGTCATTGTACATATAACTACTGTATCGATAAATGGCTCTAACAACGCTACGATACCTTCACTAGCAGGGAATCTTGTTCGGACAGCTGAATGTGCAATGGCAGCTGATCCTGCCCCTGCCTCGTTACTAAATGCCGCGCGTTGAAAGCCGATGATTAAAACACCAATAACTCCACCAACTCCGGCATTTAAGCTTAACGCTCCTGAAAAGATTAAACCAATCGCAGCACCAAGGTGAGAAATGTTTGCAAAAATGATTATTAAAGCTGCTATCACATATATGATCGCCATAAATGGAACCACTTTTTCTGTGATGTTTGCTATTCTTTTAATGCCACCAATGATTACAATACCGACAACCAGAGCCAGAATTACACCAATGATTACGCCTGTGGCGCCACCTTCGAGTCCTAAGAGTGAAGTAATCTGTTGGGTTGCTTGATTGCTTTGAAACGCGTTACCACCTCCAAATGAAGCTCCAACACATAACACCGCGAACAATCCACCTAAAAACTTACCCAACATGCCTTTTCCTGTTTCACCCAGGCCTTTTCGTAGATAGTACATTGGTCCACCGTAAACTGTTCCATCAGGACCAATATCACGATACTTAACACCCAATGTACATTCAACAAACTTTGTCGACATGCCGATTAAACCACATACAATCATCCAAAACGTGGCACCTGGACCACCAATAGCAATTGCCACGGCAACTCCAGCGATATTGCCTAAGCCTACCGTTCCCGAAACGGCTGTTGCCAACGCTTGAAAGTGACTTACCTCCCCTTCTTTGCTTTCATCTCGAATTGTGTCTGGAATATCTCCGTCTTGAATATTTATGTCTGACTTTTCTACCCCGTGATTATCAATGTCGTCGTACTTTCCGCGTACAACGTTGATTGCCAACGGGAATTTACGTACGTTTATAAAAGAGAATCTAATCGTGAAGAACAAAGCCCCAAATACCAGTAACATTACTACGATAGGTACAGAAATCGTATCCGTAAAATTTATTGGATACAAAACAATGTGCTCCCACTTGTCTGCAACCGGTGCAAACCAGTTGTTTATTTTCTCATCCAATCCCAAAGCTTGATCTTGTGTTTCTACGCCTTCCTGACCAAAAGTCAAAAATGATGTAAGCGTAAAAGCAGCAGTTCCCAATAGTTGTTTCATATTTTTTATTTCGGTCATGCAATATGACCAAAACACCATGATAATACAAGTTTATTTCAAGCGGCGGATTCTGTGAAACGAATGTGTCTGCTTTCCCGTTTCCGAGTGCTGTATGCCAGCTTCTGTCAATCTATCAATGCGCACCTCGCCTGATGCATGTATGATTTCATCATCTGAAATGAGCAAGCCAACGTGATGGACTTTCCCAGCTTCATTGGCAAAGAACACCAAATCCCCAGCTGTACGATTTGCAAATTCAATCTCGGTTCCAAAGTGGATTTGTTGTGATGCATCACGGGGCAGCGCGATTCCCTTTGCCTTGTGTACTACTTGTATCAAGCCTGAGCAATCAATCCCCATGAAACTTCTACCGCCCCATAAATAAGGACTGCCCAACATGAGTTTAGCAATTTCAGGTGTTTCTTGGTCAGAAAAAGAAGACTTTTCAGGGATGTGTCCGCCTAATGGTATTACAGTGTCGTTATGAATCTCGAATCGTTTGCGAAAAACGACTCCTTCAGGATCAAAAACATGTTTATGGTATTGGTTGGCACTTATCCACCCAATGTAACCGTAAAAGTCAATTTTGATTTCCAACCACTCTTCTGTTTCGGATTGAATGGAATATGTTTCACCGAACAATAATTGAGTTACAATTTCAGCTTGGCTTTTTCCAGTAGCTCTGACTGGGATAGCGGACAACATGCATTGACCTGTTGTCGCCATTGTTAGAGATGTAAACGTTCTTTACGGTCGAGCAATTCAGCTTCCGTTTCTACATGGTCATCGTCTGGCACACAACAATCAACTGGACAAACAGCAGCGCATTGAGGCTCCTCATGGAATCCTTGACACTCAGTACATTTGTCTGGCACGATGTAATATACTTCATCCGAAACCGGCTGTTGTTTGGCATCTGCATCCACAGTTACATCACCCATCAACTTGTAATCTCCCTTCACGCCAGTTCCATCGGCAATAGACCATTCAGCCCCTGCTTCATAAATTGCATTATTTGGACATTCAGGTTCACAGGCCCCACAATTAATGCACTCGTCTGTGATGATAATTGCCATAACTAAATCTTTGGTGCGAAGATAATCTCCATTTTGAATTAATGTTCCCTTACCAATTGTGAATATCTCTTTATTGCAACGTTATGAGACGGGTTTTGTTTTAGAATTTCTTTCAACCATTTAATCTCATTTACGGTATCCTCTAATTGACTGTACAACAAGACAAAATTCTCCTTCCCTTTTAGGTTATCCGGATCAAGCGCCAAGCTGCGTTCAAGGTATTTTTTCGCCTTGCTATACTTCGCAGTTCTAATGTAGAGAAATCCCAAATTATTATAAGCGGGTACATAATTATTGTATTGATTGATGGCTTCCAACAATTCAACTTCTGCCTTCAGGAGTTCATTTGTTTTAATAAATTCGGCAGCCAATTCACTTTTATACGCATACGACGACGGCTCCTTCAGCACTGCCAATTGTAACCATTCCGCAGCTTTTAAATGTTGTTGAACACCTGCAAACGCTTTCCCTACCCGGTAACATGTAATGGCCGATTTTGAATCTGGTAACTGCTTCTTTCCAACCAAGGCTATGATCGCGTCCCAGTCTTGTTTTTGATAATGGTAATGAATCCACAACTCAGTATCGTTGGTCTTTTTTAATAATGATGCTGCTTTCTCACGGTAAATCGGCAAGGCATCAAACTTCTCGTAATACGTAAGGTACGCACGAATCATTGTACTTATTTCAGGTTTGGGATTATTAACACTATACAATCCAATCACTTTACCAGACGTGTTTTCGCCATTTTCGCTATGCATCGCTATCTTATGGTCGTGTACCGTAACGTGCGGGATGTCTTCTGTGCCGCTTTTCGGCATGTGGCAATTGACGCAATTGTTGTTCTTCAATTCTCGCACATCTGGTTTCTCTTTACAAGCGTTATCGGTGTGGCACGTCAAACATTTGGCGTTAAATGTTGCAACGGCTGTTTGGGTAACACTAACGTGGGGATTATGACACGTAATGCAAGTGAAAGGTTTCCCCTGTTTGTTTGACTCGATAAAGCACACACTGTGTTGAAACCTGTCGGCATGATTTGCCATATTAAACAAGCGATTGCCGCCTTCATACTGTGGTAAGTAGATTTCAAAAACGTCAGACAAAACCATTCCAGGTTTAAAGTCGTTGAATGTTTTACCTTGTTTCAAAACATTGTTTCCTTGTAAATGACAGCGTTGGCAAACATCAATTTGGCGTTCCCAACTCAGTTTCGATGGGTTAACAATTGCATAATCAATGTCACCCTCAGTTTCTTTACCCGCCAAGCGGTTGGACACGTGAAGTTGTCCTGGTCCATGACAACGTTCACAATCAATTCCGTTCGGCACGTATTCAAATGCCTTGGTATTACCAGGCTTCATGGTAGGAAGCCCATTATGGCAACTCATACATTCTTGGTCAATAACGCGACTAAAACGACTATTTGCACCATTTTCAAATCCAGGTGGTAAATCTAATTTTTGGTCTTGCGCATACCATGTAAACGGGGCTTGAACAATGTAATCTCCTTTTTGTATTAAATGGCTATTGGTGTGCTGACCCGACCCAATGATATAGGCAATCTCTTCGGTTCTTTGATAAACCGTATCCCCTTTTAACAGCCGAAATTCTGTAACAAACAGTTTTTCTTTCTTCCAATGCGGGAAATAATAGAAATTGTTGAAGCTGTCGTACAACACATGTTTCGTTTTTAGATTGGCACTGCTTTTTAACAAAGAAGCGGTATCAAAACTCATCCCCATTCCACTGTGCACAAAGGTTTGCACCTTATCTAAGTGGCACGACGCACACTTGTCCATACCCACATACCCAACAGAGTCGTTGTGGTTCAGATAAACAGCTGTATCCGTTTTTTGTGGAGGAGAACAGAATTGCGTTAATAACACAATGGCTCCAACCAATGTTCCAAAAACCCAGAAGGATTTTCGGCCGTTCATTTATGAGGTAGTTTGTGCTCGCCAAGCAAGCATTCCCCCTGCTAAATTTCTTGCATTTTTAAACCCTTGGCGCGTCATGAAATCAACCGCTGCAGCGCTTCTACCACCAGACTTACAGTGAACAACAACTTCATCATTAATCCAAGGTTCTAAATCATCTAACTTCCCTTGTAAATCTCCCAACGGAATTAGCTTCCCATTAATATTAAACTCCTCGTTTTCCCAAGGTTCTCTAACATCAATGATGTGTATTGATTCTCCTGCTTCAAGTCTTTGCTTTAATTCTGTTACAGTAATATCTCCAGTCATATTTATTGTTTAATTACTTTAGCGTTTATACGTTGATTTTGTTTGGTAATTGCCGAAATAAAATACATGCCTGGTTCCAAAGCACTTAGATCAACATCATGATTACCCTGTAGTTCTACAGGAACTTTCTTTCCACTTAAATCCAATACAACAATCGATTGAATGTCGGCATCAATGTGGACCAAACCACTTGTAGGATTTGGATATACTTTAATCGTTTTATTCGTAGAATATTGTTTTGTAGACGCCGTCCAAGGTGAATCAACTCCAACAATTGGTCGAATCATTGGTGCTCCTACTAAACTTGAATTATTGTTTTGAATCCAACCATCTCCAATGTTGAAAAATATGTTTTGGTTGGCTGTTTTAGACCGTATGTAACCATTGTTCTTATCAAAACCCACGGTTAAGTTAAAGTTACGTTCTTGGCTCCAACCGACATAAAATTTACCCTTTGGAAGCACGATTGGTGTGTCTAACCCAACAGTAAAAAATCCACGATTGTCTATTCCATCATAAATATCATTTCCAACAAACGCTCTTTCAAAAACCAGTTCGTCAGTGCCTCCATTAAACTCAATGTCTTTATAAATCTGAAAAACAAATCGTTGTCTTCCTACATCCTGCGTGTTATACGTCAACATAAAATCAACGGCCTGTAACGTATCTGCTTTTGCTAGATCGAACGCCAATACGATTCTTCCGTCACCAGTTTTTAGGTCGTTAAACCCAAAACCTGATTCAGGCGTGCCGTCGTCATAGGCATAGTGCCTGGTAAATTCATGGTTTACCGTTATATCATCATTGTTTTGATAAATCGGAACGTTAGTCACGTTTTTTCCTCGAGCGAAATATTTTCTTGTGACCACTACTGGGTACGCACTTGCGTTAAGGTTTGTAAAATTGTATGCTGGAACTTTACGTTCGGTATAGCCCCCAGCGGGAATATTGGCAGCATTTTCGTCAAAAGCTGTTGACTGCAACAGCATGGCACCTTGCTTATCTTCATAACGCACCTCTGTATTCAGGTTGGTATTTTGTAGGTTTGATACGAAAAAATAAAAGGAATCAGCTGCTTCAGTTACATCTGCCTTAAAATGATCATAAGGCATTGAATAGTAGCGTTTCAACATTGAGGATGGCTTGCTTTGAATTGCATAATCCAGTACAAATTTGTCGTCAAATCTTCTTCCCGTATTTACAAATACGTGGTCAATATGCCAATGGTTATTATTACCCCAGCGGTGTGTTAAGTTCACAAATTGAATTTGAAAAACTTCGTGTAGGTATTTCGTATCTGTTATTGGAATTAGTACTTGAATGAAATTCGTGAAGCCATCACCACGAACACCCCATATGTGTTTCCATTTCCCTGATTGATCCTTGAACAACAGTTTTAAAGAATCGTTCTCCGTGATAAAATCACCTAGTCCTTGTGCTTGATAATAAAAGCTCACGTAAATAGAATCTCCAAGGGTATAATTCTTACCGACCGCATCTGCTTTTAAGTTTATAAACTGAGAGGTTAAGGTATCGCCGTAATCTAAATTCTCTTTTTCGATTGATGCATGCGGCTTCCCATTTGCATTCAGGTAATCAAAAGTTGCAACGCCATAGGAAGGTGGATGCACACCAAAATCTTGATTTACATAAACATCGTTATCCTGCCAATGACTTGAATCGGGATAGATTAGTGTCGTCGTAAAATCGTCAAAAAACGGCAGGTGCAAAGTATCTAGCTGCCCCCATTTGCCATGTTTAACGGTATTGTTCCAAACATAACCAGGATGTTGATTGAGGTAGGATTGTATGGTCGGATTATGATTGAGTGGTTTAAGTCCAATCTGCCCTTTTGCAATAAAGCTTAGCAGAAGTCCAATTACCAATAAACTCGACCTTATTATTAATTCCATTCTGTTATGTGTTTTGACTATAAACGGCCCCAATTCAGCGGTTATTGCGACAAATTTATTGAAATAAGAATAAGAATTGGGTTTGACATTCAACTTTGTGGATTTCTATTACCGTAATACGGTAACAGTGCCTTTGTATCCTCTTCTAATATTATCGATTCCGGTACTTTCAATGATATACACATACGCCTCGTTTTCCACTATTTTGCCTTCGTATGTGCCATCCCAACTTCCATAAAGCGAATTGCTTTCAAATAGTTTTTCTCCCCATCGATTGTAAATTGTGATGTGATACTCCTTGAGATACCAGCCTGGTGTAACGAAATAGTCGTTTAAGCCATCACCGTTTGGTGAAAAAGCGTTCGGTACATGCAACCAACTGTGCACTTGAATACAGTCTTCATTAGATATACTTATTATCTGCTTCTCGTTGTTTTCATTGATTTTGTAACCAATAACACGATAGCAAAAATCGGAGCGTTCATTCAGCCGTGTTTCTTTGTCGTAAAAGGATGAATCATTTCCAGACGTTGTATACCCCAACGAGTAAAAACTTCCATCTTCTTCTTTGCGCTGTATTTCGTATTTATCGACACCAACATCCCAAC